>DASSAT010000836.1:0-2771 GCA_035699305.1 Fimbriiglobus sp.
CCCCCAAGGGGAGAGGGGAATCATAGTCGGGCCTCGAAGACTCGACCCGACCTCCGAAACCGACCGTCAGATTACCTGGGTCGGCGGCTCCACCAAGACCCGCAGCGCCTCGATGCCGACCCGCCGGCAGTAGTCGCCGAACGCCTCCCCGGCCGTCCGCTGCGCCTTGTAGGCCCGGAACAGCGTCGCCAACTTCGGCACCACCTCGCTGTGTGGCACCAAGTCTTGCAGCTCCACGTTCAGATGCCGGCCGATGCGATCACCGCCGACGTAGAGCGTGTACTTGTTCCCGGACCGGCCCACAATCCCGATATCGCTCTGGTACGGCCGGGCGCAGCCGTTCGGGCAACCGGTCATCCGCACGCTGATCGGCTCGCCCTCCAGCCCCAGCTCTCGGAGCACCCCTTCGAGCCGATCCACGATCGCCGGCAGCGTGCGCTCGCTCTCGGTGATCGCCAGGCCGCACGTCGGGATCGCCGGGCAGGCCATGCTCCACTTCTGCACCAGCGACAGGTTCTCCGGCCGCGGGATGCCATACTCGTTGAGCAGCGAATCGACGCCCGCCTTGTCGGCCGGGCTGATGTCGCCCAGCAGCACGTCCTGCTGCGTCGTGATCCGCACGATGCACTTGAAGCGGCTAACGATCGCCCGCAGCCCGGACCGCAGCCGGTGGTGCCCCTCGTCCTTGACCCGGCCGTTCTCGACCGACAGGCCGAGGAACCACTTGCCGTCCCGCTGCGGGTGCCAGCCGTGGTGCAGGTCCAGCCCGGTGATCGGCAAGTCCTTGGGCAGCCGGATCGGCTTGTCCCAGTAGTCGCGGGCGAAGACGCTGCGGAACTTCTCGACGCCCCAGTCGTGGACGACATACTTGAGCCGGGCGCGCTTGCGGTCGGTTCGGTTGCCGTGGTCGCGGAAGAGCTTGACGATCGCCTCGGACGCGGCGACCACTTCGTCCGGCTCGACGTAACAGATCGGCTGCGCCAGGCACGGATAGGTGTCCGGCTTGGAGTTGGTCATCCCCTGCCCGCCGCCGGCATACAGGTTGTAGCCGATGGGTTGACCGTTCTCGACTATTGCCAGGAACCCCAGGCACTGGGCCAGCAGGTCCGTGCAGTTGTCCTCCGGCAGCGCGAAGGCGGTCTTGAACTTTCGCGGCAGGTAGACGTTGCCGTAGATCGGCTCGGCGATGTCCGGGTCGGGGTCGCTCACCTTGTCTCCGTTGAGCCAGACCTCGTGGTACGCGCCGCCTCGCGGCGCGAGATGCTGCGCGATCGCGTCGGCGAGTTGCTGGTTGAGCACCCGCACCGGGTCGCCTGTCGGGGCCGAGCAGGAGATGACGTTGCGGTTCACGTCGCCGCACGCCCCGAGGGTCGAGACGAGTACGTCGTTGAACCCGCGGATCGTCGCCTTGAGGTCCTTCTTGAGGACGCCGTGGAACTGGATGCTCTGCCGCGTGGTGAACCGTAGGGTGCCGTTGCCGTACTGCCCGCAGATGTCATCCAGCGCCAGGTACTGCTCCGGCGTCAGCTTCCCGCCGGGCAGTTTGAGCCGGATCATGAACATATACGCCTTGCCGACGCCCGGCTTCTCGCGCTTCTTGCGCGCGTCGCGGTCCTCCTGCTGGTAGCTGCCGTGGAACTTCAGCAGTTGCTTGGCCGCCTCGCTGAAGTGGTCGGTGTCGGCCCGCAACTCCTCGGCGATGGGGCCGCGGAGGTAGCGGCTCTGCTCCTTGATCCCCTCGACCGCGGACGGCTTCGGCGCGGCGATTGGTTCGGTGGTATCGGTGGTCATGCTCGGATGCTCGGTACTGACGGCCGCCTGGTCGGCCGGCTCCGTCGGGATAGGCATCTACTGTTCTAACAACGCGAACGCAATTCGGAAGTGCAATTTCGCCAATGTTTATCAATAAAATCGTGATTATCCAAGTCAAGTATTGAGGATTCCGACCGGCGTACTGGGAAGGTGTGGCAACCTGGGTCGTTGTTAGCGACTGCCGCGCCCGGGTTTGGCGAACTGGGGAAGACAGCGGGTCGCCGGGATGAAGCCCCGTGAGGCTCGGGTCCGATGGTTAGGACGCCCGTGGTCGGCGCCCGCGGCCGGCCCGGCTGAGTCCGTGACCTCTGGGATATTCCGACGTGATGGACAGCCCTTCCTCGCCCGTGGCCGTGGGGTTCCTGACGGTCCTCCACGACGCCACGGGGGTGCTCGGCGGCTACCTCGTGACCAACGCCTGGGGCCGGCCGCTGGAGTTCCGGCTGACGACCGCCGTGCAGCCGAACCGCGTCCAGCAAATCCTCTACGGCCCGACCCTGACGGAGTACCTCCATGCGGACCTGATCGGCAAGACGCTCGTCGAGAAGACGGCGACGCAGCCGACGCTGATCGTGACGGATAGTCTGCCGGCGCTGGGCCTGCGGTCGCGGGTCGGCATCCCGGTCGTGGCGCTCGGTCCGGCCGACGGCATCGCGGACGTGATCGAGCTGCCACCGATGCGGTCATCGGTGCCGCTGCTGATGTCGGCGCGATACCCCGAAGACCGGGAAGTGATCGCCGAACGGCTGGAGCAAGTTGACCCGGCGGTGGACCTGACTGAGCCGTTCGCCCGCGTCCGGGAGGCGATGGCCGAGGCCCGCAAGATGGGGGTGACTGGCCGTGCCGCGTGAGCCATACCGGGCCGCCACGGAGGGCGGCCCCTACCCCGTAGGGGCCGCCCTCCGTGGCGGCCCAGGAGCGCCCGACCCCTCACCCCTAACCCCTCTCCCCAGCGGGGA
>DASSAT010000837.1:0-6789 GCA_035699305.1 Fimbriiglobus sp.
CGTAACAAGAGCGGCCGGGACGGCCGCGGTCCCAGGGTTATGGCACGACCCGCAGCGTCACCTTCGACGGGTGCTCGGCCGACCGGTAGACCCGGTGCGTCTGCTTCTTGAAGTCCTCCGCCTTGGCGGTGTAGATGTCCGTGAACGTCTGCGGGTTACGGTCCACCAGCGGGAACCAGGTACTCTGCACCTGCACCATCAGCCGGTGCCCGGGGCGGAAGGTGTGCAGCGTGTCCGGCATCGTGAACGTCACCCACGTAATCTTCCCCGGCTCGAACGGCTCCGGCTTCTCGTAGCTGTCGCGGAACTTGCCGCGCATCACATCGCCGCGGATAAGTTGCTGGTAGCCACCCATCTTGACACCGGTCGGGTTCGGGTCCGGGTCGGGGTAGTCGTCGGGGTAAACGTCGATCAGCTTCACAACCCAGTCGGCGTCCGTGCCGGTCGTACTGACCTGCAACTCGACCTCGATCGGCCCGGCAATGGTCAGGTCCTTCTCCAGCACGTCCGTCTGGTAGACGAGCACGTCCGGCCGGGTGGCGGCGAACCGCTGATCGGCGGTCATGTACTCCTGGGCCATGCCGATCGTCGTCTTGTTGATGAACGGCACCGGCTTCGCCGGATCGGAAACGAACTCGTCGAATTCACCGGACTTCTCCGCCGACGCGCCCGGCGCCCCGACCGGCAACGGCCAATCGGCCAGGCGGTGTTCGTGGAAGTAAAACGACTTCGGCTTCGCCCCCTTCGGCGGCCAGGCGTCGTACTTCCTCCAGACGTTGGTGCCGGTCTCGAACACCCACGCCTTCGGGAGCTTCAGGTCGCCCTTGCCCTTCAGGTGATGCTCGAAGAACGGCAACTCGATGTGCTCGCGATAGTACTCGCCGGTCTTGGCGTTGAACGTCACGTCCCCGAGGTGGTCGCCGGCCCGTCGGCCCCAGCCGCCGTGGACCCACGGCCCCATGACCAGGGTGTTGCCGCCCTTGGGTGCGCCGGTCGCCTCGACCCGCTTGAACGTCTCCAGCGCCCCGAACAGGTTCTCGGCGTCGAACCACCCGCCGACGGTCATCACCGCCGGCTTGATGTCCCGGATGCGCGACCGGACGTTGCGGGCCTTCCAGAAGCCGTCGTAGGTGCCGTGCTTCATCACCTCGTTCCAGAACGGCACCTGCCCGTGGAAGTACTTCTTATCCGCGTTGGCCAGCGGCCCCATCCGCAGGAAGAACTGGTAGCCGTCCGGCGTTTCGTGGTCGAACGGTAGGAACTGCCACTTCTTCCACGGCTCTTGCGACTGCCGGCCGAAGTTGGCCATGAAGTTGAAGACGTGCGGCAGGTACAGGGCGCCGTTGTGGTGCCAGTCGTCGCCGACGAACCAGTCCGTCACCGGCGCCTGTGGGGAGGCCGCGACCAGCGCCGGGTGGGCGTCGATCATGCCGCAGACGGTGTAGAACCCGGGGTACGAGATGCCGGTCTGCCCGACCTTGCCGTTGTGCCCCTTCACGGTCTTCAAGAGCCAGTCGATGGTGTCGTGGGTATCGGTGCTCTCGTCCACGACCTGCGGCCCGCGCTCCAGGCTGATCGGCCTCATGTTGACGAACTCCCCCTCGGACATCCACCGGCCGCGCACGTCCTGGTAGGCGAAGATGTACTTCGCCTTGGCGAACTCCGCCCCCGGGCGCAAGGTGTCCGGGTAGCGGTCCACGCCGTAAGGGGCGACGTTGTATGGCGTCCGCATCAGCAGGATCGGGTACAGGACATCGCCGGCATCCTTGGGGACGTAGACGGCGGTGAACAGCCGCTTGCCGTCGCGCATCGGGATGCGGTACTCGTACTTGGTGTAGTTCGCCTTGACGTACTCCAGCCCCTGGGCGAGGAGGGCGGGCGACTGGGCGAGCAGGGCGGCGGCGATCCAGACGGTGCGCATGACCGATCACTCCGGGTTGTTGTCCAAGAAACGTTCGATCTCCCCCGCCTCGGCGTCCGTCAGCCGCCACTCCGCGGCCCCGATCAGTTCCTTCAACTGCCCTGGCTTCCGCGCCCCGACGATCGCCCCGGTGACGGCCGGGTGCCGCAGCACCCAGGCGATCGCCACTTCGCCGGGCGTCTTGCCGTGCCGAGCGCCGATCGCTCGCAGTAGTTCGACCAGCCGCAGGTTCCGCGAGAACAGCGGTTCCTGGAAGTGCCGGCTCTTCTCCTTGCGCCAGTCGTCGGCCGGCAGCGCCGCCAGCCGCTCCTTGGTCCACGCGCCGGTCAGCAGCCCCGACTGCATCGGCGAGTAAACGATCACCCCGATGTCGTTCGCCCGGCAGTACGGCAGGATCGACTCCTCGACCTCCCTGCGGAGCATCGAGTACGGCGGCTGCAACGACGTGATCGGCCCGAACTTCGCCACCCGGGCCATCTGTCCGGCGTCGAAGTTGGAGACGCCGATCCAGCGGACCTTGCCCTCCTGCTTGAGCTTTACCATTGTCTGCCAGCCCTCCTCGGTGTCTTCCTCGGGTTCGGGCCAGTGGACCTGGTACAGGTCGATCACGTCCACCTTCAGCCGCCGCAGGCTCGCCTCGCACTCCCGGCGGATGCTGTCGGCCTTCTGCGACTTGCCGATCCGCCCGGTCTCGTCCCACACCCGGACGCACTTGGTGAAGACGTAGGGCCGTTGCCGCACGCCCGCCAGTGCCGCCGCCACGACCTCCTCCGAGTGGCCGAGACCGTAGACGGCGGCGGTGTCGATCCAGTTGATGCCTAGGTCGAGCGCCTCGCGGATCGTGGCGACGCTGTCGGCGTCGTCCTGGGCGCCCCAGCCGAACGCCCACCCGCCGCCGCCGATCGCCCAGGCGCCGAAACCGACAGGTGTGATGTGCAGGTCCGAGTTGCCGAGCCGACGGGTGTGCATGGAGAAGCCCCGAGCCACCTAACCCCCCGACCCCCTTCCCTAAGAGGGAAGGGGGAGAAGACCTGTTTTACCTCCCCTCCCCGCTTCGGGGAGGCGTCGGGGGAGGGGTTGAGCCGCCTGTCCGAACAGCGGTCGGATCGGCTGCCCGGCGGAGATCGGCATCGGCCGCTTGAGTTGGTCGTGGACCTCGGTCGCCGGGTCGAGGCCGAGAGCGTGGTAGACCGTCGCGGTGATGTCGTCGGGCCGTAGCGGGTCGTCCTTGGGATAGGCCCCGCTCGGGTCGGATGCGCCGTAGGTCGCGCCGCCGCGGACGCCGCCGCCGAAGAGCACCACGCTCTGGCACGGCGGCCAGTGGTCGCGGCCGGCGTCCTTGTTGACCTTCGGCGTCCGCCCGAAGTCGCCGGTCCAGTACACCAGCGTCTCGCCGAGCAACCCACGGTCGGACAGGTCGTCGATCAGCGCGGACAGGGCCGCGTCGGTGTGCGGCAGGCGGCTGCCCTTGAGCGTGTTGAAGTTGTCCTTGTGCGTGTCCCAGCCGCCGATCCCGCGGGAGTAGTACACCGTGACGAACCGCACTCCCGCCTCCACCATCCGGCGCGCCAGGAGCACGCTCTGGCCGTAGGTGTTGCGGCCGTACTTGTCGCGCAGGGCGGTCGGCTCCTCCTGGATGGCGAACGCCTTCTGCGTCTGCGGAGACGTGAGCAGGTCCACCGCCCGCGCCTGGTACTCGCCCATCCCCCGTGCCGCGGCCTCGTCGGCAAGTTGGCTGAGCTTCGCCAGGTCGCCGCGGATCGCCTCCCGATCGCCGACCCGGTGTACGTCGATGCCGGCGGGCAGGGTCAGTTCCGTGACCTTGAAGTCCTTCTTGTTCGGGTCGCCCAGCGCCCAGAGCGGGTCATACGCCTTGCCGAGGAAGCCGGCAAACTCGCCTGGGGTGCGGAACGGGCCGTCGGCGATCATCCACGGCAGCGCCACCGACGCCGGCACCTTCCCGCGGTCCGGGGTGAGGTAATCGACGACGCTGCCGGGGTGCGGGAAGTCGGTGGCCGAGGCGTTCGCGGTAACGATGTCCGTCAGTGGCTCGCGGCCGGTCAGCGAGTAGTACGCCCCGGAGTTGTGCGCCCCCTTGCTGTGCCGGACGCTGCGCACGACCGCGTACCGGTCGGACCGGGCGGCCAGCTTCGGCAGGTGCTCGGTGACGAAGAAGCCGGGGGTCTTCGTGGCGATCGTCTTGAACTCGCCGCGGACCTCGGCCGGAGCGCCCGGCTTGGGGTCGAACGAGTCGATGTGGCTGGCACCGCCGAACTGGAAGAGCAGGATGACACTCTTCGCTTTCGGCTTGCGGACGGCCCCCGCCGTCTCGGCGCGGAGCAGGCCCGGCAAGTTCAGGCCGGTCAGTCCGACGGCCCCGAGCTTCAGCAGGGCACGGCGGGTCGGGTGGGTGCGGCGGAAGTCGGGGCAGGACACGGCGGCCTCCGGGGAGGAGGGCGGGGGCGGGGTGGGATGGCTAATTATGTCTCATGCGACGGCCGGTCCGCAACCCCCTGGGACCGCGGCCGTCCCGGCCGCTCTTACTTTGCGGGTCGGGGGGCTGATCGGCATCACAGAAGCGCTCCGACGAGCGAAGCAAGAGCGGCCGGGACGGCCGCGGTCCCAGGGGTCAGACCGCAACAGCGTCCGCCTTCCGGCGGCGGAACCGGCGCACCAGGCCCAGCGCCCCCAGGCCCGCGACCCCGATGGCCAGCACCGTCGCTGGCTCCGGGACGGGGACGAACGTCACCGTCAGTACGTCAGTCGTCCCGTTCAGCACGTACCCGGACGGGTCGAACGTGAAGCCGCTGGTCGTGACCTGGAACAGGTTCGGGTCGAACCCCCCGGTCGGATAGAGCATCACCCCGGTCCCCTCGGCGTTCAGCAGCGTCAGGGTGTACGCCGCCCCGAGTTGGAGGGTTTCGACCGCGAACAGGGTGACGTGGAGCTTGCCGCCGGTGCTCGTTGTCAGCCCGGTCAGGTCGATGTTCCCCGCACCGAGGGTGCGGAACAGGCCGCTGGCGGTCGGGGAGTTGCCGACCGCGATCCGCAGGTTGCTCCCGGCCTGGAACGTCGCGTCCGCGGCGCTGTTGAGCGTCAGCGTGGCGATCGCGGACCCGTCCCCCGGGCGGACGGTCCCGCCGGCCTCGACGGTCAGCTTTCCGCCGGTGCCGGTGCCGAGTTGCCCGTTGCCGGCCAGCGTCGCCCCCACCGCGACCGTGACGGGACTGGCCCCGACCTGACCGGTCACTGCTAACGTGCCGGCGTTGACCGACGTGGTCCCGGAATAGGTGTTGGCGCCGCTCAACACGAGGATGAAGTTGCCGGCCTTGGTCAGCCCGCCCGCCCCGCTCAGGGCGCCGGTGAGCGCGACCTGCCCGCCGCCGCCCCCGCCGACGATCAGCCCCTTCGGGATGGAGATGTTGTTCGTGATGAGGAACGCCCCGGTGTTCTTCTGCTCGATCATCGGTGTGACGTCGAACCCGTTGTCGTTGCTCATCTCCAGCGGCTTGCCGGCGATGGCGTTGGTCACGCTGGCGCTACTGTCGAGCCGCAGCCGGTTGAGCTTGAACGCGGCCGCCGGCAGGTCGTTGGTCGCGGTGTACGCGGTGCCCCCGGACCCGCCGAAGGTCAGCACCATGTTGTGCGTCACCTCCCCGACCGGGGCCGTCACCCGGGTGTCCGCGATGTTGGTGATGGCCGAGTTCCGCCACTTCGTGGCGGCGATCCCGGTCGCCCCGGCCGACCAACTGCCGGTGGTGTTGTCCCACTCGTAGTTGTTCCAGCCCAGGTCGAGGAGCATCCCGATCTCGACGCCGGAATACTGGCGGACCACTTCGCCGGGGTTGACGGCCGGGCTCATCATCAGGCCGGCAGTGGCACCGGCCTCGTCCAGGTGGGACAGGCTTGCCCCGAGCACGAACGGGTTGGGGGCGTACAGCTTGACCCGGGCGCCGCTGTTGGCCGCCACCGCGAACTCACCGCCCCAGTAGACGCTGCCGTTGGTCAGGTCGGACTGGACGCCGTTAAACGCGGTGTTGGCAGCGTTGAGAAGCCGGTCGCTGCCGGTCGCCGACTTGTACAGGAAGTTGTCGTACCGGTTGTAGATGCCGGACCCGTTCGCCGAGCTGCCGTCGAAGGTGATCGCCGACCCGAAGTGCAGCGCGTGGGTCAGCTCGTGCCGCATGACGCTGGCCAGGTCGTACTGGCTGGCCGACGGCGTGCCGCTGCCCGACCCGGCGGCGAACCAGTTAAAGCCGGGACCGAGGTTGAAGTTGACGAACCCGAACCCCGGCTCTTCGCCGGCCGACAGGTTCCCCATCGCCTGCCGGTACACGTCCCCGACGACCAGAGTCGGGGACGCGCCCGAGGGCAGGGAAATAAACGTCCCGGCGGTTGCGAGGGCGGCCGGACTACCGACGGATGTGGACAGTTGCCAGTTGAACGTGATCGTCCCCCGGCCGTCGAGGATGGTGGACAGGTAGTTGGCGGCCGCCGACACCGTCTCCCGCCGCAGCGCCCCGTCAATCGGGTCGTCGAACCCGTAGCCGGTCTTCGCGGCGACGTCGGCGTAGACGAAGTTCCAGGTCAACTGGCCCTGACCGTAGGCGGCCGGCGGGGCCAGCAGGACCGGGGCGAGGGCGAGGCAGTATCGGACCAGGCGCGGCAGGCGCATGAATGGCGACCTCGGGTGCCGGGGGGCGACTTCCCAGGGAGTGCGCGCGGGGCCGGAGGTGGGAGTCCGTGCCGACCCGGTATCTGGGGCGAATTGTACCGCCCATCTCGCCGGGCCACCAACCGCAGCATGGTGACACCCACGGTCCGGTCGTGGTGCAGGCGGCCCGCCTGCATCGAGAGGTAGTGCAGGC
>DASSAT010000838.1:0-4191 GCA_035699305.1 Fimbriiglobus sp.
GGGTGAACGGGCCGGGGACCGTCTCGCCCGGCTGCGGGCCGGACTTGACCTCGGCGGCCAGGGCGAACCCGGTGGCCAGGGCAACGGCGGTCACGCCCGCGGACAGCTTGCGGATCATCTCGGAGAGCCTCCTGGGAAACAGAAACGCGGCGCCGGCCCGTGGAACGGACCGACACCGCGTTAGACGAACGAATCGTGGGAGCTATTCAAAGCCCGGCGACCGCGGTCGCCGGGCTTTGTGTTTTAGTTGCCTTCCATCTCCTTCAACAACTCCTCGACCGCCTTCTCCATCTTCTCGTCGCGGACGTTCTTGAAACGGATCACGCCCTTGTGGTCGAGGACGTAGGTGGTCGGCCAGCCGTGGACGTTCCACTTCTTCGAGATCGGCCCGCCGGTCCCCTCGGGGCCGTTCCAGAACGACCGCCAAGTGATCTTCTCCTCCTCCATTCGCTTCTTGAGCTTCGCCTTGTCCCGGTCGCTGTTGACGCCGATGAGGGCGAACGGCTTGTCCTTGAGCTTCTCCACGAGCGACCGCTCGTGCGGGTACATGGCCCGGCACGGGCCTCACCAGTCGCCCCAGAAGTCGATCACCACCACCTTGCCGCGGTAGTCCGAGAGCTTGAACTTCACCTCGTCCAGGTCCTCCCCCGCGATGTCCGGCGCCACCTTACCGACGCGGAGGTTGCGCAGCTCGAACAGCTGCCCCTTCGCCCAGTCGCCGACGTCCACGGTGCCCCCGCTGTCGCCGTACTCCTTGAGGACCGCCTCCAACTCCGTCTCGGCCGCGGCCGCCAGCTTGTCGGCGTCCGCGGCCTTCTTGAAGTCGGCGGCGGCGGATCGCCGGACGGCCAGCCCGGCCAGTCCCATCGCCGCGTACGCGCGGGCGACGCGGTTGGGGTTCTTCTCGGTCACCGCTTTCAGGAGCGCGACGGCCGCCGCGTGGGAGTCGGCCGACTCGTGCGGGACGAAGTACCCGAGCATCCTCATGGTCGGGGCGAGCTTCGGGTTGGCGGCCTGGTGCACGGCGGCCAACTCCAGCGCCGTCTTGCCGGCCGGGAGGTAGTAGGTCCGCTGGTTGCCGAGCATCCAGTTCAGCGCGTCGAAACCGACGTCGGACTTCGGGTCGGCCTTGGCGATCTCCAGGGCCGCGGCGAACCCCGCCTCCTGCTTCTTGCCGAACTCCTTGTAGAGCTTCTCGGCCTTCTCGACGTCCTCCTTCTTCTTGTCGTCCAGGTCGCGCACGACCTTGTAGAACTCGGCCTGGGCGGCGGCAGTCTCCTTCTTGATCGCCGCGAGCCGCTCGGCCGGGGTCTTCGGGGCGTCGTCTTTCTTGGGCGGGTCGTCGGCCGCGGCCGACACCGCCAGGGCCAGCCCGAGGGCCGCCCCGAGGAACCATCTGCGCATCGGGTCTCCTCCGGCGATGTGGAATACCCGATGATGGCGGAAGGATGGGAGATGTGCAAGTGCGGAGTGGGCAACCCAGCGAGCGGGGGGCGTAAGCCCCCCGAGTGGATTGCAACGGTGAATAGACTCGGGAAGCACTCGGGGGGCTTACGCCCCCCGCTCGCCTTGTGATCGCCGTGCCCGGACGCAGTGCGGGAACAGCTTCTCCTGCGCCAGGTTGCCGGCCGCGTCGAACGGCAACTCGGTCGGGCCGCCGATCACTTCCAGGTCGGGGTTCCGCTTCGCCTCCGTCGCCAGGGCTGGCGACACCCACATCTCGGCGACCTCCAGCGTGTTCGGGATCACGCAGAAGAGCAGCTTGTCCGCGACCGGGTTCCAGCAGGTGTCCACCGCGGCCTGGATGCACTCGCGGTCGGTGGCGAAGCCGAGCGGCAGCTTGCTGCGCCACAGGAACCGCGCCGTCAGGTTGTTCATGCGGAACGGCCCCGGCTCGATGGCGGCCAGGGCACGGTCCGTCGTCAGGTCGGCGATGCCGATGCCGGTGGCGTTGCCGTGGCTCTCGGGGGAGACGTCCAGGCACGCCATGCGGGTGACGCGCGGGACGTTCGTCTCGGCCTCAGGCGATGCTTCAATCAGCATCCGGCCGACGACGTTCGGGTCCATGCCGGCGCCGCTGTAGTTCTTGCCGCACTCGCCGACGATCAGCACGTCCAGCGCGGGGAAGGGGATGCGACCCATGAGCCGCTTCGACTCTTCTTGCAGTGGTGGTTCCTTCTCTAGCAGGTCGTCGCGGTCGATCACCTCGACGCGGGCGGTTTCTTCCACCGCGTTTTCGAGTACCGCCAGGCCGCCGAGGAAGGGCGTCTTCTCCAGCAGCACCTTGCCGGACTCGACGAGCATGTCGCGCAGGCCGCGGGTGCCGTAGGAGTGAACTTGATCCGCGCCCTGGCGCTTGCCGAGGCCGATGACCAGCATCTTCAACAGCCCCGACTCGAACCGGCCGCGAAAGTCGGTGTGCGGCTTGACGCGGTTGACCAGGACGACGCCGTCGGCAGCGAGTGCGTTCTTGTCCCACCAGACGGGTTCGCCCCAGGAGTTGGTGCCCACGCTGACCGCGTCCATGTCGGTGACGACCGGGACGCCGAGGTGGGCCTCGTCGATGCCGTAGCTGGCGAGGAGTTCGCGCTGGCCGTCGGGGGTGGCGCCGCCGTGCGACCCCATCGCGGCGACGACGAACGGTTTTGCGCCGAGGTGCTTCAGCGCGTCGATGGTGGCCTTCGCGATGGTGAGGTAGTTCTTGATGCCGCGGCTGCCGCAGCCGACGGCGACGCGCATACCGGGCTTGATGCGCCGTGCGAGCGTCGAATCGAGCCACGCGCCGCGGACGGTGGCGGACACGTCCGCGACGGTCGGCTGCGGGGCGATCTGGCGGACGAGTTGAACGTGCGGCAGGTTCACGAGGAGATTCACCACAAAGGCACAAAGGTCACAAAGAAGCAGGCCACCAAAGATTTGATTTTATCCTGTTTTCTGTCTTCTTTGTGTCCTTTGTGCCTTTGTGGTGATTACCTGCGCAGCCAGGGGCCGACGCACTCCTTGCCGAACCGCGCGCTGAACGCTTCCGCCCCGCGCCGCAAGAGGTGGTGCGCGTCCGCATACGCCGTCGCGTCGCCGATCCAGGCCGAAGCGTCGAACACTGGCGTGCCGTATTCCTTCGACAGGCCGGCGAGGTAATGCATCGCCAACTCCTTCGACCCCGGCGGATACCAGCTTCGGAACGACGGCGACTCCGGCATCAGGTAGAACGCCGCCCGGATGCCGTGCGCCCGACACAGGTCCAAGAGGTCGCGGTACGCCCGGTCCGGGATCGGGGCGATGTGGTAGTTCGGGAAGTACGCCGCGAACTGCGCGTGGACCTCGGCGATCCCCTTCGCCCGCCGCTCGGCCGGCACCTCCGGGAAGAAGTACGGCATCCACCCGTCCGGCTTCATCTGCTTCCACAGGAAGTCCTGCCGCGACTTCCAGTGCAGCATCCCCCCGTCCAGGTGGCTCATCAGGTACAGCCGCAGCGTGTGGAACGGGGCGATGCGGTCCTGCACCCACTCCCAATGAAGCTTGGCCGGGTCGTCGGTGTACGGCGCCAGCCGGGCGAAGTCGGCGTAGCCGAGCCGGGCCGGCAGGATCAGCTTCTCGGCCGGCGAGTGGCCCGCCAGCACCGGCGGCAACACCTCGATTAGCACATAGTCGGGCGTCACGCCGTTGTCGAGCAGTCGTCGGAGGTTCAGCACCTCATGCACCGGCCCACCGCCGGCGACGGCGAAGTTGAAGACGATCGGCGCGTCCGGCCCGTCGCCGAGGCCGAGGTGGCTGGGGCTGAGGCCCATCTGCGACCGCGAGCTGCCCAGCGCGACGACCACGGGGCGAACGCCGGCCGATTGCGCCAGGGGCTTGAGTCGCTTGAGCCGGTGGCCGTACTCGGGGTCGCGCCACTCCGGGCGGACGGTGTCCAGGGCGAGGTTCAGCGCGAGCGTGAAGAGGGCGAAGAAGCCCAGCCCGGCGAGGACCGACGCGCGGGCCCGGCGGCGCGGGTGCGACGGGGCCGGCGCGATCGGGAAGCCGGCGGCCGGGGGCCGCAGTAGCCAACGCAGGAGGAGCAGGGCGCGGGTCATGTCCAATCCTGGGACCGCGGCCGTCTCGGCCGCACTTGCTACCGCGGTCGGGGGCTACGGTGTCGTTTGGGTGCCATGCCCACGGCTTTGCGTGGGCATGTCTTTGTAGCCCCGACCA
>DASSAT010000839.1:0-5279 GCA_035699305.1 Fimbriiglobus sp.
GGATGTAGCCAGAGCGGCCGGGACGGCCGCGGTCCCGGGGTCGGCTCTCGGAACGAGGACCTAACTCGCCGCCGGCACCTGCGGCTTTACGGTGGCGGCGTCGCCGACCTTCACCTCGCCGCTGACCCAGCGGCTCACCGCGCCGCCCAGCCCCGGCACCGCCAGCACCCACCGAGCCGGCCGCAGCCAGCCCAGGTTGCCCAACAGCGCCGCCGCGGCTGCCGAGCCGGCCGCCTCCCGGCCATCCGCGACGACCCGCACCGACGGCTGGTTGCCCGCCGGCACGGCGTCCACCCGACCGTCGAAGTCCAGCGCCTTCGCCAGCGCCGCCGCCCGCGCCTGCCGGTCGGCCTGCGGATTAAACCGCAGCGACAACCGCCGGCCGGCGCCGCCGACGCCGAAGATGCGCTCCCGGATCGCCGCCCCCGGCAGGTAGACCAGCAGCATCGTCATCATCAGCAGGCTGAAGATCCACAGCCCCATGAACACCGCGATCCCGGCGTGCAGGACCAGGCCCATCATCACCACGTACGGCCGCAGCCGGGTCCAGACCAGAAACGGCAGGCCGATCTCGCAGACGAACGTGAACGCTACACCGCCGGCCGCGACCGCCCCGTACAGCCACCGCTCCGACGCCAGCCCCCGGATCATCGACTCGTACCACTGGTAGTGGATCAGGGTGAACTCCGGGTTCACCAGCGTGTCCCAGTAGGCGTTGGTGTTCCACCACGCCGGCCCCTTGAGCTTCGACAGCCCCGAGGCCATGTAGATGAAGCAGAAGTGGACCTGCAACAGCCGACAGGCGAAGCCCGCGGTGACGGAGAGCGGCGGCCGCTCCAGATACGCCTGCGTCGCCGGGTCGATGCCGCCCGACCGCCGCAGGCTCGCCCGCACCGCCCGGTAGCGGTTGATCACCCGGTCCACGGACAGCGCCGCCCCGCTGTTCCCGATCATCAGGTAGATCAGCAGGATGTTCATCATGGTGTCCATCCCGAACAGCACCTGCTGGGTGCGGTGGATGTAGCTGACCGCCGCCAGCCAGGTCAGGACGGACGTCATCCGGGTGCAGAACCCGACGGTGAACAGGAAGAAGATGACCAGCGCGATGCCGTGGGCGACCGCCATCCCAGCCGGGTCGGTGACGTGGAACCAGATCGAGAAGATCGGGTTGCCCAGCCGGTAGGTGTACCGGGCCTCCTGGTTCCAGTAGGTCAGGTAGTCCATCCGCCGGTCGCGCTCGGCCGGATCGAGGGTCGGCAACTCCTTGAGGAAGTCGAGGAACGCCGTCCGCTGGGCGAAACTCAGCTCGTTGAAGTGGCTGTAGATGTACCCGCGGGCGGCGTGGGCGTCCTCGCTGCTGCCCTGCGGCAGGGTCTTGAAGAACGCCTCCGCCTCGTCCGCCACCCGGGCGCGCTCGTCCTTCGGCAGCGCATTGAGGAAGGGCGGCGTGTCCGGGATGCGCAGATCCGGGACGGTGGTCTTTCGCATCGCCTCCCGCTTAGACTCGTCGGCCAGGACCGCGAGCTGGTTCTTGCGGTCCCGGTCGTCGATGGCCAGCTGGTTGATGTAGTACACCCCCACCTGGGCAATCTCGATGTTGCCGCTCCGCTGGAGCCGGTCGAGGTAGGCCAACGACCGCTCCATGTCGGCCCGGGTCGGGTTGGTCGCCAGCAGGTGGTGGATGTAGTCGAGCACCGCCTTCTTGCGGTGCGGGAACTCCGGCAGGTGGGCGGACGCCTGGCCGAAGTCCCACGTCAGCGGGGGGACGACGTGCGGCAGCTCGCGCCGCTCGCGGTTGACGTACTCCAGCCCGTACCAGCCGTGCGGGCCGAAGAACGATTGCAGGTCGAACGAGTACGCCAGGTGGACGTACAGGACCAGGCAGCCGGTGACGATCCGGATAAACCCGAGGGTGGTCGGGTCGCTCGGGGCGAACCAGAAGTCCCGCCACCGCTGCCAAAACGAGCGATGCACAGGGGTCGGCGTCGTGCTCACGGCCGCATCCTCCTCCAGTCGAAGTCGTACCCCGCGTGCCGCGACAGGTACTCGTCGAAGGGCCTGTGGTCCGGGTCCGACGGAGACGGCCCGCCGGGCTTGGGGTAGACCGGCACCAGCCAGTACAGCATCTCGTCCTGCGGGTTGACCAGCCTCCCGTCCGGGGTGTACTCGCCGAGGTAGTAGACGCGGTAGCCGACCGGGTCGAACGGGTCGCCGCCCTGGACGAAGGCGTAGGCCGGGATGATCCGGTGCTCGGCCCGGTAGACCTTGACGCTGGCCACCTTCGCCCGCCGGGTTGCGGCGTACTCCGCGCAGATGTGCTCGGCGTAGGACGGCAGCAGGTAGCGGGTGATGTCCGGCCGGGGGATGCGGTACTGCTGGGACAGCGGCTCGTACTCTTCCGGCTCGAAGGGGATCTGGTCCGGGCCGGCCAGCAGCGCCAGCCGCTCGCGGCGCTGCTTGGCGTCGAGCTTCTCGAACGCCGTGGCCGTGAACAGGTTCGCCGACGTCCCCGCGACCGCCTCGGTAATCGACAGCCGGCGGTAGTAGGTCAGCCCGAGCGGGTCCTTCATGTGCTCGTGCCGCCGGGGCAGCACCAACCACTCGGCCTTCTGCTTCTTCGTGGCCGGGTCGATCTCCTCGTACTTGATCAGCACGAACAGCTGGCTCGCCGGCCCCGGTTCGGGGCTGTAGAAGTGGTACGCGTTTCGCAGGTATGCGAAGGAGAGGTAAGGGAGGTAAACCCGGCCGGCCAACTGTTGCGTCACCCACGGGGCGGGGTCGGGCCACGTCGTCGCGGTCAGGATGCCGCCGAAGTGGAACAGGATCGCCAGCGAAACCAGGGCGTACCGCGTCCGCGGCGGGACCGCGGCCAGCACGGCGCCGGCAGCGGCCAGGGCGGTCAGGACGCGGGCCAGCAGCCGGGCCGAGTCCCAATGGTCCGGCAGGGCGATGACCGCGGCGAGCAGTCCGACTCCCACCGCCGGGAGCCAGGCTTTCCACAACCCGGGCCGCATCGTGACCGCAGACCCGGCCAGCAGGGCGCCGACACCGGTCAGCACTAACCGAAGGGAATGCAGTTGCCACGGGATGGCGTCGTCACTGTCGGGCACGCCGTCCCAGATCGCCGGGGTGTCGCCCCAGCCGACGGCGGACGCGACGCCGACGAGGGCGGCAATAGCCGTCAGGCCGAAGCCGGCGATCCCGAGGCGGTACACGGACCGCGGGTCCGGCGGGGGGAGCAGGTCGTCAGTCCTGGGGACCGAGGCCAAGTCCATGGGAGCCTCTCCGAAGCGGCGGGCGAACCTGGACCGTAGCGCGCCGGCCCCGCCCGACCCAGACAGGATACCCGATCAACGGGGCCGTCCTCTGCGCCAACGGACAACGACGACCAGCGTTTGCCAGCGACCCAACGGGGTCGTCGGCGTGACCGCGCCAGGCGAATCCGCAGTCGTCCGGTCCTTATTCTGGACTAAAATATCCGGTTTTCGGGGGTCTTGCAATCCGGTTCGGATCGTGCGTCACCGAAGTCTAGCGATTCCACGCAACCTCCCCAGTTTACTATTGACGGATTTCGACAGGGGTCTTAGTATCCCTAAGCGACCAGACTACCTGGACCGTGCAAGTTGCCCGTTCGTCCTGGTTTAACATCGAGTATTCCGTAATCGCCCCAGCAGCAACCGACTCGAGGACGTGCTCCGGGCGATTCGAGTCCCCTTTGTTTTTGCGTAACGGGTTCGGTCGGGCAACCCGTACCACACCTGGGAGGTTGAACTCGCTATGTACACGATGGTCCTGATGATGGCGGCGTCTGGGTCCGGCGACGTGGCGTCGTTCGGCCACCGCGGCGGCGGCGGCTGTAACGGCGGCATGGTCAGCTATGGCTGCTCTGGGTACGCCGGCGGCTACGGCAGCTGTCACGGCGGCGGCGGCGGCGGGTTCCTGGGTCATAACCGCAACGGCTGCAACGGCGGCGGCGGGCTCCTCGGCCACCACAACCGCGGCGGCTGCAACGGCGGCGGTGGCTTCCTGGGACATCACAACCGCGGCGGCTGCAACGGCGGCGGCGGCGGGTTCCTGGGTCATAACCGCGGCGGGTGCAACGGCGGCGGCGGGTTTCTCGGCCACCATAACCGCGGCGGCTGCAACGGCAGCTACGCCGGCGGTTGCTGGGGCAGCGGAGCCGGTTACGGCGGCGGCTGCTGGGGTTCGCACTACGCCGCCCCAGTGATTGCCGCGCCCTGCTGTGGCGCCCCGGCGGTCAGCACCGGCTGCACCGGCGCGATCATGACCGGCGGCGCCCCGATGTACGGCGCCCCGGTCTACGGCGCTCCGGGCGCCCCCGGCCCGGTCGTGATGCCGCCGGCCGCCGCGGCCGAGCCGAAGACCACCGGCGACACGAAGAAGGACGAGGACAAGGACAAGAAGTAAAACGGAGCCCGCTCTCCGAGCGGGTGTGCCGGAAAGCGGGGCGGGACCGAACGGTCCCGCCCCGCTTTCGTTTTCCGCCGGCCGCCTCGCGCGCCGGGACGGCGTATGCTTGTCGCGGCTGCGCGGCCGGCGCTATAATCCGGCGTCCCGCGACCGGAGTCCCGATGAGCCGACCGATCGTCCGCCCCCGGGTGGCGGACCTGCTGTTCCGGGTGTACGACCGGCCGCTCCACCCGGAGCTGGTCGAGACGCTGGCGGTCCGCCAGGTCCGCCGCGGCGGGTCGGTGCTGACCGTCCGGGTGACGCCGACCGGCCACGTGCTGGAGTGGGTGCGCGGGGCCGCCTGCGTGACCGAGGCGACGACCACGGCCGACCACGAGCTGCCGGCGGCCGGCCGGCGGCTGGCACACCGGTTCGGGCCGGGCGAGCAGCAGGGCTGCTGTGTGGTCGGTGGTGGGGTGCGGTATCAGGTGACGACCCACGCCGAGGTTCTGCCGCCGGAGGTGTACGTCCACGTCCACGACGAGCTGGCCGCCGACGGGGCGCGGCGGGGGCTGCTGTTCCACTTCCGCCCGCACCACCGGCTCGGGCTGACCCCGCTGGGGTTCGTCGCCGTCGAGGCGCTGCCGTCGGGCCTGTCGGTGGCGGCGTTCCACACGTTCCCCGACGAGTTCACCGTCGTTAAGACGCAGTCGCTGATCGAGTAATATATAGGACTTACGCAGTTGCCCATTGTGGCAGGCCGAATGCCGGTTGCGTGAGGAACCCTCGAACCGCCTCGCGGATGATGCCCAGCTTGGCGGCGAACCAACTCACCCCGGTGGTGAACCGATGCCACTCCAGCCGCACGA
>DASSAT010000840.1:0-5433 GCA_035699305.1 Fimbriiglobus sp.
AGACGCGGATGTGAAGACCGGATTACAGCAGACAACCAGGACCGATCTCCGGTTTCTTAATCTCTGCTTCTTTATCCGCGTCTTATCCGCGCTCGAAGACCCGCGTCATCCGCGGCCCTGTCTTTTCTGCTTTACAACGACCCCTCGTCGCTGAGGACCTTGTCGAAGTCGCCGACCCCGACGCGCAACGCCAGTTGCCGGAACTGCTCGGCGAACTCGTCGGTGCTGTGGTGCAGGTGCTCGGCCTCGGCGATCAGCTTCAGCTCCTTGCGCCGCCGCACGCCCAGCCCCTTGAGCGCCCGCTGGAACGGCCGCAGGTTCGGGGCATACACATAGAACAGCTTGTGCTCGTCGAACTGGACCTCGACCGGCCGGCGGGCGCTCATCACCGCGATCCCGGTGCAGCCGTCGTTGAGCAGCAGGTCCTCGAACTCGCAGAAGTGGCTCAAGAGCACCGGCAGGTCGATGTGGTTGCGCCGCAGGTCGGTGTGCCGGTCGGACCCGCCGCCGTGGCTGCTCTCCAGGACGACGTGGACCACGTCGCCCAGTGGCTCCAGGAGTCCCAGCAGGGCGTCGAACAGCGTCTCCGCGGAGACGGCCGCGGCCAGCGTCGGCAGCCGCAGGCGGTTGGCCCGGTCGCGGTACACCTCGACCCGGTAGCCCTGGCGCGGCGAAATCGGTACGTCCAGCGCGGGGCGGATCGCGTCCGTGAGCGTAAAGTTGCCGTATCGGGCGACTTGCAGGTGCGTGGTCAGCGGGTCGGCGTTCAAGGGCTACCTCGCGGCTGGGCGGTTAGGTGCCGTGGGTCGGACGGCCAGCCGGGTGGAGGTGGGCGACTCAAAAGCTGGTTGGACTCACCCTGGCAACCAACTCTACCCGCCGGGTCGCGGGTGGGTCGGCCGCTCGGGGGTATTCTAGGCCCCACCCGCCCCCGACCGGGGAGGATTTGAGGATTGTGCCGAGATTTTCGGTTGAAGCGGAAACCTGGGTGGATTAGATAAAGTGAACCCACCCGGCCGTCCGGCCCAGCCGACCGGGACCACTAACCCGGTGTCACGGCTCACGTTGACCCGTCCCGGGGCGTTTAACCGATATTCCCGTCGCCCGTCCCGTTCCGAACCGTGGGGTGTCTCGTGCGGTTGCTCCTCCTGTTGGCCGGCGCCCTGGTCGCGGACGGTCCCCCGGGGTCGATCGTCATCCGCCCCGGCGGGTCCGGCGCCGCCCCGACGCGGGCGGAAGATCTCTACCCGGACAAGCCGGGCTTCATCGTCATCCGGCCGCAGCGGGCCGGCTCCCTGCCACGGCCGCGGTCGGTCGCGGAGGCCGGCGTCCCGGTCATCCGCATCGTCCGCGGCCCAGGCGGCAAGCCGCTGCGGCCCGAGCCGCCCGCCGCGCCCCAGCCGGCAACGAAGCCGACCGCCGACGCGACGAAGGACGGCCGCGTCGTCCAGGAGACCTGGGACGCGACGTACTTCAAGGGCCAGCCGATCGGCTACTTCCACGTCGTCGTCCGCGAGTATGAGCGTGACGGCCGGAAGTTCCTCTACGCCACCAAGAAGCAGAAGATGACCGTCTCGCGGTTCGGCCAGGCGGTCGAGACGTGGGGCGAGGACGCCACGATGGAGACGCTCGACGGCCGGGTGCTCACCACCCGGATGAGCCAGGGGATCGGCAACAACCAGATGCTGGCGCTGACCGGCCGGGTCAACGGCAAGGTGCTGGAGGTGACGATCGAAGGCGCTGCTGGCGGCACCCAGCAGGTGCCCTGGCCGGACGGCGTGATCGGCATCGCCAAGGAGGCGACGCTGCTGAAGGACCGCAAGCCGAAGGTCGGCGAGAGCTTCGACTACCTCTCCTACGAGGGCCGGCTCAACCGGGTGGTGAAATTCGCCGCGGCGGTCAAGGCGATCGAGGAGGTGCCACTCCACGAGGGCCAGAAGCCGCGGAAGCTCCTGCGGGTCGTGTTGTCGATGGAGCCGATCAAGCTCCCCGACGGCGGCGAGTTCCGGATGCCGCCCTCGACGCTGTGGGCCGACGCCCAGACGTATGAGCCGCTCAAGATGGAGTCGGGGATGCCCACCCTCGGCGGCACGATGACCGTGCTGCGGACGACCAAGGAAGTCGCCCTGCGCAAGCCGGTCAAGCTGGTCGAGTTGTTCGACGTGCAGTCGATCCGGCTGGACCGGGTCATCGCCAACGTCCACGACCAGGCGGCGGTGACGTACCGGGTGAAGCTCTCGGGCGACCTGCCGCCGGACAAGGTGTTCGCGCAGGACGCACGGCAGACGGTCGAGAACGTGGACCCGGCGGCGAAGACGTTCGAGCTGCACGTCACGGCGGTCCGGGGGCCGGCCAAGGCGGCGAACGCCGCGGCCGCTGGCGAGGAGTACCTGGCGCCGTCGTTCTTCATCGACTGGGACAACGACGTGGTCCGGGGTCACGCCCGGCAGGCGGCGGCGAACCTGCCGGCGACCGCGACCGCCTGGCAGAAGGCGCGGGCGGTCGAGGCGTGGGTGAACCGCAACATGCGCGCGACCGAGTTCAGCCAGGCGATGGCGACGTGCGCCAACGTGGCGAAGTCGCTCTCCGGCGACTGCACCGAGTACGCGATGCTGGCGGCCGGGATGTGCCGGGCGCTGGGGGTGCCGTCGCGGACGGCATTGGGGCTGGTGTACGCCCTGGGGCGCGACGGCAAGCCGTACCTGGCGTACCACATGTGGTACGAGGTGTACGTGGACGGCCAGTGGCTGGCGCTGGACGCGACGCTCGGCCGCGGGTCGGTCGGCCCCGGCCATGTGAAGATCACCGCCGCCTCGTGGCACGAGGAGAAGTCGTTCGCGCCGCTCTTGCCGGTGCTGACGGTCCTCGGCTCGAAGCCGCAGGTCGAGGTGGTCAAGGTGGTGCAGGGCCGGCGGTAGGTCAGAGGTCAGAAGTCGGAGGTCGGAGGTCAGAGGTCAGAGGTCAGAGGACAGAAGTCATCGGAGGCCAGAATAATCTGGTTACGGTCTTCCGGTCCCTGATCCCCAACCTCTGACTTCTGTCCTCTGACCTCTGTCTTCTGACCTCTGACCTCCGACCTCCGACCTCCGACTTCTGTCTTCTGACCACCGACCTCCGGCGGAGTTCTTCGCCGCGGCCCGAAAGGTGGCATCGGAATCCGGGCTATTCCCTACAGCCGGATCGGCTTGCCCACCCGGTTTTTCCTTTGACACGGGTTCGCCGCAAGGTCATGAATTTTCTATGTCCGATAGCTTCCGCCCAGACGAGCGTCTATACTCGGTCAGGGTGACCGGCCGCCGCGTCGGCCGCCAGGTCCGCCCGCACCCGCAGCTTTCGCGAGACCTCGGTCGATGACGACGGCGTGCGGCGAGGTGCCCGGATGACCGATCGGCCTGCCATCCCGGCGCCCGACGGCCCGGCCCCGAACTTCGGACCGTCCCGGCAGCCGCCGGCCCCGGCCTCCACCGATCCGCAACCCGACCTGCCCGGTTGTGCTGGGCTGACCCCTTCGGACTCCCCGACGCCCCTTCCCGTGGCCTCCACCTCGCCGAACCCCGCCGACCAGCTGCTCGCGGCCGACCCCGACCGCCTGCCGGGCTACGCCCTCGCACCGCTGGCCGACGCGGACCGGCCGCCGGCCGAGTACCACGCCCTGTCGGCCGCTCTGGGCTGCCCGGACCTATTCCTGGCCGACGCCGACCCCGGGCCGGACCAACTGCGGTTCGCCGCCGAATTGGCCGCCGAGGCCGTCCGGGCCGGGGAGCGCGTGCTGATCGTCACCCCGACCTCGGCCGACGCCGACGCGGTATTCACCCGGCTGACTTCCGGCCCCGGCGTGCTGGTGGGGCGTGCCCTGGCCGCCTACGAGCACCCGGACCGGCTCCCTGCCGCGGCCGCCGCCTGCACCGCCCGGTCTCACCGCGACGCGCTGCTGGCCGATGCCCGGACCCGGGCGGCCGCCGGCATCGCGCAGGCCGAGGCGAGGCTGACCGCGCTGCGGGCCGCCGGTGAGGCGGTCGGGCCGGCGCGGGCGGCGGCCGGACGGCTGGCCCGCGCCGCCGCGCTGGTCCGGCTCGACGCCGAGGCGCGGCAGTGCGCCGCCGACCTGGAGGCGAAGCGCAAGGAACTGGTCGCGGTGCGGGAGCACCCGGCGCTCGCCGGCAAGCGGTCCGGGGTGTTCGGGCGGGTCATGGGCTACTTCTCCCACAAGTCGGCAGTCGCGGACGACCCGGACCATCAGGCGAAGGCGATCGAGGAGGAGGTCGGTCAGCTGGAGGCCGCGGCCGCCCGGGTCGCCGCCGAGCGGACCCGGGTGGACGAGACCGGCCGGGCCGGTGGTTCGGCCTTCGAGGTCGAGGACCGGGAGCAGGCGCAAGCCGAGGCCGACTTCCTCCGCGCGGCCCTCGCGTTCGCCGCCGCGGGGATGGGCGAGTTGAACCCGACCCCGGAGGCCGTGGACCGGGCCGCCGCCGTGATCCCGGCGCTGGCCGCGCAGACCGAGGCGGAACTGGCGGCCGCTCGTCGGTCGGTCGCCGAGTTGGACGGCCGGGGGCCAGCCGCGGCCCTGCGGGTGCTGGCCCGGGTGCGGGTGGTGGTCAGCACGTTCGACGCGGTCGGGGCCGACCCGCTGACCCTGCCGCCAGCGGGCGACGGGCCGGCGTTCGACCGGCTGGTACTGACCGACGCCGACCGCCTCAACGAGACCGGGTTCGCCCACGCCGCCCGGTCCGCGGCCCGGTGGGTGCTGGTCGGCGACGCCTTCGGCCCCCGCGTGTCGCACCGCAACGGCCGGCTGCCCCGGCCGACGCTCTTCCGCCGGTTGTGGGCGCACCTGCACCGGGAGACGTGGGTCCACGAGGCCGGCCGGCTGGTTGCCGTGCTGACCGACGCCGACCCGAACCAGCTCACCCGCGAGCCGCTGGCCGACCGGCCGGACGTGGAGCTGCGGTTCGCCCGCGGGGCCGACGGCGAGCCGGTGCTGGCGGAGGTCGCGTTCCCGCCGACGGCCACCGCCGCCGAGGCCAAGGCGTTCCTGGCCGGCGAACTCGGCGAGGTGCGGCTGTCGCCGTGCGGCCCGGTCCACTGGCACGAGACCGACGACCGCCTGACGGCGTGCTGGCCGGCCGCCGACGCCCCGCACGCCGACTGGGCCGAACTGGCGCCCGGCGTCCGCGAGAAGGTGGTCGGCACCGGCCCGGACTGCCGCACCGCCGCCGTCTCATTCGATCGCGACGCCGGCTGGGACCGCGAGTCGGCCGGGCGGTGGCTGGCGGACCACGGCGGCCCCGGCGCGCGGACCGCCGCGCTGCCCCGCCCCGCGGTGATCGCGTCCGCCCCGACCCGGCTGACGGCCGGCGTGTCTGGGTGATTCCCCTCTTCCCGATACGTTGCCGGATTGTACTTGTAGGGTGGGTCGAGTCTTCGAGGCCCACC
>DASSAT010000841.1:0-2666 GCA_035699305.1 Fimbriiglobus sp.
GAGCGCCCCCGACCGGTGAAGGTGATGCGGCCGGGACGGCCGCGGTCCCAGGTAAAGAGACATGCCACCCCCCCCGACCACTGCCGACGCCGTCAACGGGACGGACCCGAGCGCGCCGCGGGTGGTCTTCTTCGGCCCGTCGAACTCCGGCAAGTCCGCCCTCATCAACCGGTTCGTCCGGGCCGCGTCCGCGCCTGACGCGACGGCTGTCGAGTTGACCCCCGCCGCGCCGCCCAACGGCATCCGCCGGGAACTGGTCCCGCAACTGATCCGGGTGGACAACCCCGCGGCCGGGCCGACCGGCGGCCGGCTCGTCGTCGTCGATTGCGACGGCCGGGCGGCGGGCGAACTCCTGTCGCACCCGTCCGGCCTCGTCCGCGGCAAGGCCCGCGGGGCGCTGGCCGAGGCTGTTCGCTCCGCGGACGCGCTGGTGCTGGTCGTGGACGCGGCGGCGTCGCCGGAGCAGGTGGACCAGACGTTCCGCAACTTCGGCAGCTTCCTCGACGGGCTGGAGGAGGGCCGCACCTTCGGCCGTGAGGTCGGCGGCCTGCCGGTCTTCCTCACCCTGGCCAAGTGCGACGCCCTGCACCGCGCCGGTGACTCGCCGACCGACTGGCTGGCCCGCGTCGCCGAGCGCGAGCGCGAACTCCGGGACCGGTTCGAGGACTACTTCGGCGACGAGACGGCCAACGAGGAGCCGTCGCCGTTCCTGCCGTTCGGCAGCATCGACCTGCACCAGGCGGCCACGTCGATCCAGGTGCCCGACGGCAAGGCGTTCGCCGCTTATGCCGACCCGGACGGGGCGTTCGGGGTGGCCCGGCTGGTCCGCGAGACGCTGCCGGCCGCCCGCGGCTACCGTGCCCGGGTGCTCGGCGCCCGCAAGCGCCTCAAGTGGACCCTGACCGGGGCCGGGGCGCTGTTGGGGGCGATGTTGGTCGGGCTGCTGGTGCTGCTCGCCTCCGGCGGACTGGGCCGCGGCGACCTGCTGACCGAGCGGGTCCGGGCGTACCGGGCCGGCGAGCCGCCGCCGGCCGTGTATCTCTCGGACCGCAACTTCGCCCACAACCGCCGCGAGCTGCTCTCGTTCCGCGAGAGCATCGGGTTCGGCCGGCTTTCGGACGAGTTGCGAGCGTTCGTCGAGGACCGGCTGCGCGAGTTCGACGCCTACAAGGAGTACCGCGACAAGTTCAAGCCGCCGCGGCTCGGTCCGGCCGAGATTCAGACGCCGGAGCAGGCCGCGAAGCTCGACGCCGACCTGCAAGGCGAACTCGCCCCGCCCGACGCCTACGCGAACCGGTGGGCCGAGACAGAGGCGGGCCGGCTGTGGCAGAAGTGGCGGACCGACCTGCGGCTGGTGCGCGAGGCCGAGGCGGCGCTACACGACTGGTACAGTCGTCTGATCCAGCGCGGCAACACGCTCCTGCTCACCGAGTCGCCGCCCGACTTCGGCTGGCGGGCGCAGGTCGGGGCGCTGTTCCGCGACGCCAAGGAGCCGCCGTTCCGCCCGGAGCAGGAGGTCGAGAAGTCGCCGTCGGTGCCGGTCCTCCGCGGCAAGCCGCTGACCTACGCGCCGGCGTTCGAGTCCGCCCGCATGGAGCAGGCTCGGCAGGACTGGCAGGCGACCCGTGAGAAGCTTCGACACCTGCGCGACCTGACCGACTCCATCGGGCTGACCACCGGCCCGGGAAGTCGTGAAGCGGTCCTCGACCTGCCGGAGCCGCTGCCGACTTTAAGCGGCTCGAAGGAGTTGGCCGCCGTGCGGCTCGCCGGGCTGCGGTCGGCGTACCCGCCGCCGGCGTACCCGTCGGACGAGTACCCGGAGTGGGCGGTCGCGCACTTCCCCGACCCGGTCCGCAAGGCGGTCACGCTGAGGCTCCAGTCGATCTTCGACACCGGGGTCCGGCACGTCCGCCGGCTGATCGGGCAAGCTGCCCCCAGCCCCGAGACGGCGGAGGGCTGGCGGAAGGTCGCGGACGCGCTGCTACAGGACCCCGAGCTGAAAGCCTGGGGCCGGCTGCTCGGCCTCTACCGCCGGTGGATCGACCCGACCGCGGCCGCCGACCCCGTGGCGGAGTTGGTCGAGTTCCTCCGCCATGATCGGTACGAGCTGAACATGAAGTCGATCCAGGTCGCCATCCCCGACGACCTGCTCGGCGTGCGGGCGACGCCGGCCGGCCGGCTGGTGGTGACGCACACCCCGGCCGGCGGCCAGCCGGTCGAGTATCCCTACCGCCAGGAAGGCGAGGGGAAGCGCGACCGGCCGGTGACGACCTACACGTTCGTGTCGGACGGACACCCCGGTACAATCCTGTACCGCCCGGGGGACGAGCTGACCGCGACGCTGCCGCTCAAGGCGGGCGGCGAGGAGTATCGGTTGGTCTGGCAGTCCGGGCGCTCTACGGTATACCAGATCGACCGGCTGGCGCAGCCGCCCCGGCTGGAGCGGGTCGGCCCGGTGCCGGCCCCGGTGCCGGCGCCCGGCGTGCGGCTGACAGTGAGTCCGCCCGGCGGACTACCGGCGGTGCCGGTGCTGTTTCCCGACTTGCGGGTCGGACCGATGTAAGTTCTTGTTCCCTCCCCCCTTGGGGGAGAGGGTTAGGGTGGGGGGTGAGCTACTCCAGTCGAGGGCGATGCGCGCAGCCGGGTGACGCCTTCGACCCCCCACC
>DASSAT010000842.1:0-7552 GCA_035699305.1 Fimbriiglobus sp.
ACGGCCGCGGTCCCGGGTTCGTCACGCCGCCGCGCGGCCGGCGACCTGACTCCACCTGCCGGCGTGCCAGACGAGCACGACCTCCTCCGCCCCGCGCCAGGCGACGCAGTACCGGCCGGCCACGGCGCCGACCGTCCAGCCGGCCCCGCGCAGCAGTTCGTAGCTCGGCGCGTCGAAGGTGTCGTCCGACATGAGCGGTCTCCGGGTGTCGATCGCGGGTGGGCGAACTCAGTTCACCTTCGGCAGTGGGTACGGCGGCGGTTGAACCCGTCCCGGGGCCGGGGTCGAGACCGGGACCGTCGGGGAGCGCGGCGGGACCGGTACGGTCAGCACGGGCGGTCGGGCGACCGGGATCGACTGCTCCTCGGGCACCGCCATCCCGGCCCGGACGACCCGCCGGTCGGCGGCCGCGGCCGGGCCGGTCAGGCCCAAGAGCGCGAACGGCACCGGCTGGAGCGGCGGCCGGATGTCGGCGTTGGACCACTCCCGCGGCTCGGACGGCTTCGGCGGGTCGTTCCGGTCGTGGCTGGCCAGCGCGGGGTTACTCGGGTGGTCGCCGGTGAACGGCAGCGGGATGCTCGGCAATTCCTCCCCGGCCAGCTGCGGCTTGGGCCGGATCGACCCTCGACTGTACGGCCCGGCGCCGAAGAACCAGGTGTCTGTCAGGTTGCTGTCCGCCTCCTTCAGTCCGGACTGCCACAGCGCCCGGCCGGTCACTCGGTTGTAGGCGAACACCGCCAGCTTCGCCACCCCGCGCTGGTCCGTGTTCTTGATGAGCGCAATCTCGGGGATCGACGTCGGGATCCCCGGGATCAGCGGCGGCAAGGACAGGGCTGGCACGCCGAAGAGTACGCTGTTCTTGTCGGTGCCGACTCCGCCGGACCGCGGCTCGACGACGTACAGCGCCTGCTCGCGCTTCTCCTGCAACAGCGCCCCGTGTGCCAGCAGGTGTTGCCGCAGCGAGCTGATCAGGTAGCCCTTGTCCACCGTGCCATCGAGGTACTGCACGTCCAGGAACACCGTCTTGCCGGTGAGGGCCGCGAAGTCGAGCCGGGCGACCGTGGTGTCGATTGCCTGGGAGATGAGTATCATCTCGGACGCCGACCGCTGGGTGTCGGTCATGCGGGTGGTCCCGCACCCGGTCAGTCCGACGGCCAGCGCGACGCCAACGACACCACCCGTCCGCATCACCGGCGACCCTCTGGATGAACCCGGGGGTTGCAACCAACCGACGAAGCGGGGACGATACCGTACCGACCGCGGGGGTCAACCCCACGTGCGGCCGCGCCTCACCCGGAGCCGTTGCCATGACACGCCGTCCATCCCGCCGCGACTTCCTCCGCACCGGCGCCGCCGGTGGTGCCGTCCTCGCCCTGCCCGCGGCCGTCTACCGCGGCGCCTTCGCCGCCGACCCGCCCAGCGAGCGTATCCGGCTGGGCAGCATCGGCGTCGGCAACCAGGGCGGGCCGAAGAACAACCTCCGGCACTTCATCCGGCTCGCCTCGGTCGTCGCCGTCTGCGACGTGGACGCGAACTACCTCGCCCAGGCGGCCGGGTTCGTCGAGAAGGAGTCCGGCAAGAAGCCGACGACCTACGGCGACTTCCGCCGGCTGCTCGACTCGAAGGACGTGGACGCGGTCGTCGTCACCGTCCCGGACCACTGGCACGCGCTCATCACTGTCCGCGCCTGCGAGGCCGGCAAGGACGTGTACTGCGAGAAGCCGCTGACGTTGGTCATCGACGAGGGCAAGGCGATGATCGCCGCCGCCCGCAAGCACAAGCGGATCGTCCAGACCGGCAGCCAGCAGCGCTCGGCGAAGGAGTTCCGAACGGCCTGCGAGTTGGTCCGCAACGGGGCGGTCGGCAAGCTGCACACGATCAAGGTCGGGCTGCCGGCGCCGAACTGGGTGCAGCGGGCGAAGCACCCGGTCCCGGACGCGGTGCCGCCGGCCGGACTGAACTACGACCTGTGGCTCGGGCCGGCGCCCGAGCGGCCGTACAACCAGAACCGGGTCCACTACCTGTTCCGCTTCTTCTGGGATTACTCCGGCGGCCAGCAGACCAACTTCGGCGCCCACGACCTGGACATTGCGCAGTGGGCGCTGGGGATGGACGAGAGCGGTCCGATTTCGGCCGAGGGGCAGGCGAAGTACCATCCGAAGGGCTGGTACGAGACGCCGGACTGGACGGACATCACGTACAAGTACGCCGGCGGGGTGACGGTGAAGTGCGGCCAGGATTACCGCGGCGGTTGCACGTTCGAGGGGGACAAGGGGACGATCCACGTCCGCCGCGGCAAGCTGACCGCGGACCAGACCATGAAGCCGACCGGCGACGTGAAACTGTATGAGTCCGACAACCACCACCGCAACTGGCTGGACTGCATCAGGACGCGCGAATATCCCATCTGTGACGTGGCGATCGGCCACCGTTCGGCGACGGTCTGCCACCTGGGGAACATCGCGGTCCGGCTGGGCCGCAAGATCACCTGGGACCCGGCGAAGGAAGTGATCGTCGGCGACGCCGAGGCCGCGAAGTGGACGACGAAGGCGTACCGCGCGCCGTGGAAGTAACTGCCGTCCGGCCGTTACTTCCCGGGGTGCGCATGAGCTAAAGCAATCAGTCCCGGCCGGAATCAAACCGTCAACCGGGACCTCCCCCGCGGCAGGTCGAAGCAGACATCGACGCCCGCCTTCTCCCGCCGCCAGGTGCTGGGCTTGAGGTCGGCCGCACGGGCCACCTCGCGCAGCGGGATCGGCTTCTCGCCCGCCGTCAACTGTGGGGCGGCAGTCCCTTTCGCGGCCACCCGGACGGTGAACCGCGGACTGGCGAACGGCGCGTCCAGGGTGACGACTCCGCCGTCCCGCCCGACACGGGTCAACTCCTTCGCCGCCCAGTAGCGGGCGAGTTCACCGAGCTTCATCCACAGCAGGTGGTCGAACCGCTGGTGCAGCCGGCGGACCACCTCCCGGAACACCTTGAACCCGACCTCCTCGCCGTTGAAGTAGATGCCAGTCCAGTGGCAGACCAGGCAGGCCGGCTCGCCCCGCTCGATCACCTCCACCAGCCGGCCCGCCTTCAGGTCCGCGGTGATGAACCGGTCCGCGTCGCCGCGGCTGGAGCAGTCCCACCCGCCGGTCCAGTCCCCGGTGCAGCCGACGATCGACACGGCGCACTTCGGGTCGGCGCCGTCCAGCCCGGAGGCGTACTCCACCCGCGGGGCGACGCTGCGGTCGCCGCGGTCGTACAGGTGGCGGAAGTAGTGGGGTATCTCCGCCTTGAAGACGTCGCGGCAAGACTCCAGCGTGGCCCGGGACAGCTCGGGGAGGACCCGGCTGCCGAACCCGCCGGGGGTGGTGATCCCCTCGCACGGCAGGCCGACGGCCTTCAGGATGCGCAGCGCGTACGCCATGTAGTCGGCCAACTCGTCTGCCGACCGGCCGACGGTCCAGTCCCAGTTCTCCGTGAACCGCAGGCTCCGCTCGGGGTGCGGGTGCCCGGTCTTGGGGTCGATGACCCAGGTGTGCGTGACCATCTCCGGGTGCACGTCCCAGTTCGGCAGCAGCCGCTTGCGGACGAGGTCTAGGCTGTCGTCGAGCGCCTTGGCCGGCCACCCCGGCAGCACGCGGTCGAGCCGGCCGACGCACGCCGGGTAGGGGATGACGCTGTACTTCCCCTTGACGCCGTGCTCGCCGCACCAGTCGGCGAACTTGCGGACGAAGTCGTCCGGGATCTCGTCCGGCCAGTCCCGCCACGGCTGGGTGAACTCCTTCTTCTTGCCCCAGGCGGTGGCGAACTGCGGGATGGTGAACTTGTTCAGGTTCACCAGGCAGGTCGAGTCGTCGATGATGAACGACACCGGCACCCGGCCCTGCGGGTTGAGGACCGTCACGCCCGGGTCGCGGGCCGGCCGCTCGCCGGGCACCTGGGCGAGGCCGGCCGACGACGCCACCCCGGCCCCGAGCGCCTGGGCCGCCGTCCGCAAGAAGTGCCGCCGCGTCAACGGTTGCATGGGATGGTCCTCCGCGGAAGCCCGGTGGGTGGTCGCTGCCCGAACGACTGTTGTATGGGAGGGCGCGGCTCCCGCCGAGCCGGAGCCAAAGGCACGGCGGGAGCCTCGCCCTCCCAGCCGACGGGCACGCCCCGTCAGGACCGGTCGCGCTCTTTTTCACGCAACAATTCCCGGACGAGGCATAGCCCGTCTTCCTTCGTAGTGATCTGCCCTTCGAGCTGCGCCTCGCGCACCGCGTCGAGGATGCGCTTGAACGGCGGCCCCGGCGTCTGTCCCAGCGCGCGCAGGTCGTCCCCCGTGACCAGCGGCGGCGGGTCCAGCTCCTCCGGCGGCGTCTCCCGCAAGATACGCTCACAGAACTCGACGTGGGCCAGGTCGCGGTTCGAGGCGACCGCGTCGGCGCGGTGCAGGGCGAGCAGTTCGCCGATGCCGGGGTGGACCAGGATCGGCTTGAGCCGGCTGGCCCGCATGGTCGGGGCGTCGCAAAGGTACTGGTGGTTCTGCACCAGCCAGACGACCCGCTTGGCATCGTCGTTCGACAGCCGCAAGCGCCGGCAGACGTCCGCGGCCATGCGCGCGCCGATGTGCTCGTGGCCGTGGAAGGTGTAGCGGTCCGGCGTGCGGCCCATGACTCGCGGCTTGCCGATGTCGTGCAGCACCGCCGCGAACGCGAGCGGGAACGTCACCCCTGGGACCGCGGCCGTCCCGGCCGCTCTTGCTTCATCGGTCGAGGCGCTCGAAGAGTGCCCAAGGCCCCCGGCGTGGGGAGCAAGAGCGGCCGAGACGGCCGCGGTCCCAGGGGTAAGCACCTCCAGCACGCGGGCAGTGTGATCCCAGAGGGTGCCGGTCGGCGCGTCCGGCGGCCCCTGCGGCAGCTCGAACGTCGGCACCAGTTCCGGCAGGATCGGCCCGACTAGCTCGAACTCGCGCAGCAGTCGGAAGCCACGGGCGCGGTTGCGGTTGGTGAGGACCTTCCGCAGTTCCTCGGCGATGCGCTCGGCGCTGACCACCTGAATTTGGTCGGCCATGCGGCGCGCGGCGTCGAGCGTAGTCGGATCGATGGTCAGCTCGAACCGGGCGGCCATCCGCACGGCGCGGAGGATGCGGAGCTTGTCCTCGGTGAACCGCTCGCTCGGGTCGCCGATGGCGCGGAGGACCTTCGCTTCCAGGTCGGCCCGGCCGCCGACGTGGTCGATGACCTGCTTGTGGACCGGGTCGAGGAACATGCCATTGATGGTGAAGTCGCGGCGCTTCGCGTCCTCCTCCGGGGAGGAGAAGACGACCGCGTCCGGCCGGCGGCCGTCGGAGTAGCCGACGTCGGAGCGGAAGGTGGCGACCTGGACCTTGAGCCAGTTCCCCTCGGGGTCGCGCGGCCCGAGCACCTCGACGACGCCGAAGCTGGCCCCGACGCCGACGCTGCGGCGGAAGAGCGCCTGCACCTGTTCCGGCCGGGCGTCGGTGGCGATGTCGTAGTCGGCGGGGTCGAGGCCGAGGAGTTCGTCGCGCACGCACCCGCCGGCCCAGAGAGCCTGGTGGCCGACCTTTTGGAGTCGGGCGACGACCTCGGTGGCGAACTCGCGCTCGGTCATGCCCAAAGGATAGCAAATCGGCGGGCCGGGGTTCGGCATCGGGCGAACCCCGAGCGGGAGCGAGGGGGTTGGGCTGCTACGCTGGAGTTCACCCAGTGTGGTTCGGCCCCGAATGAGGCCGTGTTTCTTGGAGTTACGGCATTTCCTGGGTCCGGTGGTGTGGCGACTCGGGTCCGATGGGGCCATCCGAGTGGCCGAGCCGTTGCCGAGCCGGCCGACCCGCCGGCACCTGGTCCAGCCCTACCAAGTCCAGGCGATACTCAACGGCAACGACTTACGGCGAATCCAACACTGGGTGAACTCCAGGCTGCTACGATCTTGCACCCGGAGGCGGTAGGAGATAGCCTGACCAGCCGAAGACTGATGTGGCTAACAGCGTCGCTTCAGCCCGTGCTGAGGTTGCGTAGGGATCAAGCTAATCGCTGGGTATGCGGCGGAGGACAACAGGGTGGCGTTGGATGCCGTGGTTTACTGCGATTGCTTCGAGCGCGGTCGGCTCCGGTCGCCCCCGCCTCCGGGTTGTAGTCTGTCGGTGGACGAGAGCGGGTTTCTGCTTTGCGGGTGCGACGATCTGGATACACAGATCGCATTCGACCACTGGCAATTCGACTCCGCGTGTTCTCACGAGAACGGACTCCTGATCCAGCACCGGATCGGCAACATTGCTCTGGTCGCCGCACTGCGCGAGGCGTTGCAGGAAACGCCGGCCCGGTTCCCGATACTGTTGTCGCGGGTCTTGTATAACGGCACCCACTGTTGCGACTTCATTCGGGCGGTCGAGGTGCTGCAGCTCCAGCTTGAGGTCGCGGCGTTGTCTGGTGTCCACTGCCGGGATCCGCAGATGGAGCAGTTCATGCGCGAGTTCGAGACCCAGATGGGCGAGTTGGTAGCAGCATCCCTGGCAGTCGGCAAGCCAATCGTGTTCTGACAGTGCCCAAGACGCCCACCCAACCGAACTCGACACTTCTTGTGCGAATGCCTGCCAGCCCGGTAGGGTATGCTTGTGGCTTGGCCGATGTCAGTGACCCAAGGGAAGACGAATGGCGACCCTGCGAACACAACCGCTCAGCACGCTCTACGAGCAGGACGAGACGGCCTGGTTGGAGGCGATGGCGGAGTTGGCCGCGCAGGGGCGGCTGTCGGAGATGGACCACCAGCACCTCAGCGAGTACCTGGCCGACATGGCGAAACGGGACCGCCGGGAAGTGTTCAGCCGGCTCGTAGTCTTGCTGGCCCACCTCCTGAAGTGGGACCACCAACCGGACAGGCGGTCCGGGTCGTGGCGCGGCACCATCCGCGAACAGCGGCGCGAACTGCGGCAACTTCTCGAAAGTGCCACCCTGCAGAGCCATGCCGAGGCCGTGTTCGCTGATGCCTACGCGGAGGCCCGGCGGCAGGCGGCGGACGAGACGGAACTATCAGTCGAGATATTCCCCGAGGAATGCGGCTGGACGCTGGACACGGCTCTCAGTGAAGAAACCACCTAACCCGTCGGGCCGCCTGCGTCGAGGAAGGCTTGCAGGATGAGCTGTGCCGCCACCCGGTCGCGGCGGCTGCGGCGCTTCTTGTGTGTCAGCCCGGCGCCCCACAGGGCGTCCTCGGCGGCGCTGCTCGTGTACCGCTCGTCCTGGTACGCCACCGGCAGCCCGGTGATTTGGTACAGCCACGCTCCGAATGCCCGGCACTCCTTCGCCTTCGTCCCCTCGTCGCCGGTTAGCGTCATAAGCGGCAGGCCGACCACCCAGCCAACCGCGGACTCGGCCGCGGCGAGGTTCTGGAAGAATGCCGCGTCCTGGTCGGCGGAGCGGCGGGCGTTCCTCGCCCTCTGCCCCGAAGGCGATCGGTGGGTCGCCAACGAACGCGGGACGAACCCGGCGGACGCGACGAAAGCAGTAGGTTGACCGACGTCCACGGCAACGTGGTAAAAGGGCTGCTCGCGTAGCCGCGGGCG
>DASSAT010000843.1:0-8250 GCA_035699305.1 Fimbriiglobus sp.
GCTCCGCGAGCGGATTTCGAAGACCGCTCGCGGAGCGAGCGGACTACACTCCCATCTGACCTTCCCCCCGACCTGAACCTTTGCTACCCTCCGTCGCCATCTCGCGGAGGGTTTGCCGTGCCGACCGTCGTCATCGCCCCGGCGCTGGCCCGGTGGCTAACCGCCGCCCCGACCCCGCACGCCGGGGAGCGGACCGTCGCCGTCCCGGGCGGGACGTTGCGCGAGGCGCTGGACGCCCTGTTCGCCGGGCACCCGCAGCTGCGCGGCTACGTCGTCGATGAGCGCGGGGCACTGCGACATCACGTCGTCGCGTTCGTCAACGGCACCGCCATCCGCGACAAGCAATCGCTCGCTGACCCCGTCCCGTCGGACGGCGAAGTGTACCTGTTCCAGGCGCTATCCGGAGGGTAAGCCCCCTTTCGGGGGCAAATCCCAAATTCCAAGCACCAAATCCCAAGGAAGACAGAAGTCCGGTGGTCCTGGGGCTTGGTGTCTTGGGTTGGTTTGGGATTTGGGATTTGGAACTTGGGATTTTCCCGAAGGGGGTTGAACCATGCCCGAAACCTTGCTCGTGTCCACGCGGAAGGGGTTGTTCGCGCTCGAGCCTGCGGCTAGCGGCTGGCGGATCGCCCGCACCGCGTTCCTCGGTGAGAACGTCACCCTCGCCACGGTCGATCCGCACTCCGGCGGGTGGTACGCGGCGCTGAACCTCGGCCACTTCGGGGTGAAGCTGAAGTACTCCCCCGACGGCGGCGCCACCTGGGAGGACCGCGCGGTCCCGACGTACCCCGAAGGTGAGGCGTTCGCCACCGGCGACGGCAAGCCGCCGGCCCCGGCCGTCCTCAAGCTGATATGGGCGCTGGAGGTTGCCGGACCGGGCGCGCTGTGGGCCGGGACCGCCCCCGGCGGGCTGTTCCGCTCCGCCGACGGCGGCCAGAGCTGGGAGCTGACCCGCGGGCTGTGGGACCGGCCGGAGCGGGCCAACTGGTTCGGCGGCGGCTACGACTACCCGGCCATTCACTCGATCTGCCTCGACTCCCGCGACCCGAACACCATTCGCATCGCGCTGTCCTGCGGCGGCGTCTGGCGGACCACCGACGGCGGCAAGACCTGGGACGTCACCGCCGACGGCATGTTCGCCGAGTACATGCCCCCGGACCGTCGCACCGACCCGAACGTCCAGGACGTCCACATGATGAAGCAGTGCCCGGGGGCGCCGGACCACCTGTGGGCGCAGCACCACAACGGCGTCTTCCGCACCACCAACGGCGGCAAGTCGTGGGCCGAGGTGCCGACCGTGGCGCCGTCGGTGTTCGGGTTCGGGGTGGCGATCCACCCGCGCGACCCGAAGACGGTGTGGCTGGCCCCGGCAGTCAAGGACGAGTGCCGGGTGCCGGTGGACGGCAAGCTGGTGGTCGCCCGTACCCGCGATGGCGGGGCGACGTTCGAGGTCTTGCGCAACGGGCTGCCGCAGGAGCATTCCTACGACCTGGTCTACCGGCACTCTCTCACCGTGGACCACACCGGCAACAAGTTGGCGATCGGCTCCACGACCGGCGGCCTGTGGACGACCGCCGACCAGGGGGACACCTGGGCGGCGCTGCCGGCGCGGCTGCCGCCGGTGCACGCGGTTCGCTATGCGGAGTGACTTCCCGGCGAACCCCGAGCGGTAGCGAGGGGGTGGCGCACAAACAACCCCTCCCCCCAACCCCCTCCCCGAAGCGGGGAGGGGGAGCCGGAACCGGGGAGCAAGCCCATCGTCTCCTGTCTGTCTCCCCTCTCCGCTTCGGGGAGGGGCCGGGGGAGGGGTTCTGCGGCACCCCCTCGCTGACGCTCGGGGTTCGCCGGGGCGCTGATTTTTCCTCCAGTTCCCCGCCGCCTCCGCGGCAGTAACTCTGGGGCCATTCGCCGCCCCCCGACCGCCCTGTTCATCCGCGCCGGTTAATCCGGCGCTTCCGCTCCCCGTCCACCCCGGCACCGTCCGGGGCCGGGCTACCTATTCCCCCGAGGTCTGTCATGACGACCCGCATCCCGCGCTGCCACCGACGGGCCTATCCCCGCGTCGAGCAACTTGAACCCCGGGACTGCCCCGCCACGCTCTTCGACCCGGACCTCGCCGTCCGCGACGCGATCGCCGGGCTGGAGCAGCCGACCGGGGTCGCGTTCTTCGGCCCCAACGACCTGTTCATCATCGAGAAGGCCAGCGGTAAGGTGAAGCGGTTCACCGACGGGGCGGCCAACGGGGTGCCGCTGGACCTGGCGGTCAACAGCGCCTCCGAGCGCGGGCTGCTGGGCATCGCCCTGCACCCGGACTTCGCCCGCAACGGGTTCGTCTACCTGTACTGGACCGAGAGCACCACCGGGGCCGACTCGGGCAACATTTCCCAGGTGCCGCTGCTCGGCAACCGGGTGGACCGGTTTCACTGGAACGGCTCGACCCTGACGTTCGACCGCAACATCATCATGCTCCGCGCCCGGCAGGACGACGCCACCAACGGCCGGGAGGCCGGCAACCACGACGGCGGCAAGGTCCGGTTCGGGCCGGACGGCAATCTGTACATCATGATCGGGGACAACGGCCGCCGCGGGCAGTTGCAGAACCTGCCGGATGGCTGGGCCGGTAGCGGGCTGCCGGACGACCAGTTCGGCGGGCCAGAGCCGGACGACGCCCACCTGACCGGGGTGGTGCTGCGGCTCAACGACGACGGGTCCACCCCGCGCGACAACCCGTTCTTCAGGGCCGGGGAGGAGTGGGGCGGGACGGCCGGGGCCAACATCCAGAAGGTGTTCGCCTACGGGCTGCGCAACGGGTTCGGGATGGCGTTCGACCCGGTCCGCGGCGACCTGTGGGACGCGCAGAACGGGGACGACTCGTTCAGCGAGATCAACCGCATCGAGGCCGGGGACAACCTCGGGTGGGTGCAGGTGATGGGGCCGATCGACCGGGTCGCCCAGTTCAAGGCGATCGAGACCGACACGACCACCGTCGATCCGGTGACCGGGCGGACGTACTTCAACCTCCAGCAGATCCGGTGGTCGCCGGTCAACATCGCCGACACCCCGGACGAGGCGCTGGCCCGGATGTTCCAGGTGGTGGAGAAGGCGCGGCTCTTCACCGCCGACATGATCGGGGATGAGGAGGTGCCGGGGGTGGCCACCACCGCGTCGGCCCGGATCTTTGCGTTCCCGACCAGCCACGGCACCCTGCGGTACTTGATCCAGGCCACCGACAACATCACCGGGGCGGTGCAGGCCCACTTCCACTTCGCTGGCGACGGCCAGAATGGGACGGTGGTGGCGTTCCTGCTGCCGTTCGTCGCCGCCGGGCGGAACTTCCGCGCCGGCGAGATCATCGCCCAGGGGGCGCTGACCGACGCCGACCTGATCGAGCGGCCGGGGTTCCCGAACCCGACCATCGACGAGTTGGTCGCCCGGATGAAGCAGGGGCGGGTATACGCCAACCTGCACACCCGCGCCCACCCGGGGGGCGAGATCCGCGGCCAGATGATCCCCCACGGCCGGCAGGTGTCGCACTACAGCGACCCGGAGTTCAGCTGGAAGTTCGAGATGTCCCCGGTCGGGCTGGGGTTCCTCGACGGCGACGCGCTGGGGTCGAAGTACGAGGGGGACCTGTTCGTCGGCGAGGCCCGGACGTTCCTGCAGAACGGCTACCTGTTCCGGCTCGACCTGTCGCCCAACCGCAAGGCGATCGCCCCGTCCGACCCGGGGCTGGTGGACGGGGTGGCCGACAACACCCACAAGTTCGACCTCACCGGGAGCGAGTCGCTGCAGTTCGGGGAGGGCTTCGGCATCACCACCGAGGTCCTGACCGGGCCGAACGGCCACCTGTTCGTGCTGTCGCTGACCGATGGCGTGCTGCGCGAGATTTCCCGCCGGCCGCCGGTCAGCGGCGCCGCCATCTTCGGCGGGTCGCTGCTGTCCGGCCCGGCGGCCCCGCCGACCCCGGCCCCGCCCGTTCCGGCGACGCCCCCACGGTCGGCGGCGGTCGTGGTCCCGTCCGACGACGCCCGCCGGCCCGACGAGCCGGGCGCCGTCGAGGTGCGGACCGTGACTGTTGAGAGCGGGCCGCGGGTGACGCCCGACGACCCGCTGGCGCTCGATCTGGTCGTGGTCGGCTGACGGTCTGCAACCCAGCGAGCGGGGGCCGTCAGGCCCCCGAGGGTTGACCCACTCGGGAGCTTGACGGCCCCCGCTCGCTGGGTGACAGGCTCTCCCCACTCCGGGACCGTGATCCGTCGTCGGGCGGCCCGGCCGCACCGATGAAATCTCGATGAATGGCCCCCGTCTCTCTCGTCATCGTGTAAGAGACGCATATCCTAACGAATAATCATGGATTGATTGCCGCGCCGCCGCGCCCCGTCTTCCGCGCGTTCCTACGGCTGCGGTTTCGCCCGTAACTTTGCTCGGAGACTGAACTTGGGGAAGTACGCGATGGCGGGCCGGGGAAAGCCGTCCCGGTCCGCCGCCCCGTCGTCGGACGGCCTCGCCCGGGTCCGGGCGGTCAAGGAGCTGAGCACCTTCTTCAAGAGCCTGGCCGACGTGAACCGGCTGAAGATCCTGCTCATGCTGGCCGAGAACGGCGAACTCAACGTCACGGCCATCGGCGACCAGCTGGGCCAGTCGCAGCCAGCCGTCAGCCATCACCTGACGCAGCTCAAGAGCGCCGGCCTGGTCGAGTACCGGCGGGAGGGGAAGTTCAACTTCTACGCCCTGCACCCGACCGGGCTACACGAGCTGGTCGATCACCTGTTCCCCGGCGGCGGCCCGCCCCGGCTGAGCCTCGGCGGGGTGGAGGTGTCGTTCCGCCGCCGGAATTAAGTCGTCAGGTCGTCAGGTCCTCAAGTCATCAGGTCGGAAACCCGGGGGTGGCTCGGTTCGACGGAACCCGGCCGCCCCCGTATCATTTCCCGGAGCGCCACACTCTTCGACTTGACGACCTGAGGACTTGACGACTTGACGACTCCCGCCGCGAAACTGGCCCTGGAAGACGGCACCGTGTACACCGGTCGGGCGTTCGGCGCCGCCGGCGAGAAGGCCGGCGAGGTCGTGTTCAACACCGCGATGACCGGCTACCAGGAGGTGCTGACCGACCCGTCGTACAAGGGGCAGATCGTCACCATGACGTACCCGCTGATCGGCAACTACGGCACCACGGACGAGGACGCCGAGTCGCGCGGGGTGCAGGTCGAGGGGTACGTCGTCCGCGAGCTGACGCGGGTGCCGAGCAACTTCCGCTCCGACCGCGACCTGGATTCTTATCTCAAGGCCAGCGGCGTCACCGGCATCGAGGGGATCGACACCCGGGCGCTGGTCCGCCGCATCCGCGTCCGCGGGGCGATGATGGGGGTGCTCTCGACGACGGACCTTGACGACGCCTCACTTGTGAAGAAGGCCCGGACCGCGCCGCCGATGGAGGGCCACGACCTGGTGAAGGAGGTGGTGCCGGCGAAGGCGTTCACCTGGACGCAGGGGTTCGGTCCGCTGGCCGCGCACGTCCTGTCGCGGCGGCCGGCGGAGAAGCACGTCGTCGCGCTGGACTACGGGATGAAGTGGAACATCCTGCGCTGCCTGACCGAGTCCGGCTGCAAGGTGACGGTGCTGCCTGGGACGGCGACGGCCGAGGAGGTGCTGGCGCACAAGCCGGACGGCGTCTTCCTGTCGAACGGCCCCGGCGACCCGGCGGCGGTGGGCTACGCCGTGAAGACGGTAAAGGGTCTGATCGGCAAGAAGCCGATCTTCGGCATCTGCCTGGGTCATCAACTCCTTGGCCTGGCGTTCGGGGCGAAGACGTTCAAATTGAAGTTCGGCCACCGTGGGGTGAACCAACCGGTGCTGAACCGGGAGACGGGCCAGGTCGAGATCACGACGCAGAACCACGGCTTCGCGGTGGACCCGACGACACTGCCGAAGGACGTAGCGCCGACGCACGTCAACCTGAACGACGACACGCTAGAGGGGATGCGGCACAAGTCGCTGCCGATCTTCAGCGTGCAGTACCACCCCGAGGCAGCCGCCGGCCCGCACGACAGCAGCTACCTGTTCGAGGAGTTCCGCAAGCGGATGGGGTGAGGTAGGATAACGGGCGGAGGTGCCAAGTCATGTCGATGATTCACGTCCGAACCGTCGTCCTGCCGAATGGGAAGGTCGAAGTTTCGTCTCCCGAGTTGCCGGTCGGCGAAGTGGTCGATGTCACGATCCAGGTTGCCGCCAAGCCATCGGCCGGCCCGGGGGTGCTGTCGTATCTGAAATCGTTGCCGCCGATCCACCGCACGCCAGAGGAGTGGGAGCAGATCGAGAAGGACTTCCAGGCGGAGCGGGACTCATGGGACCGCTGAGCCTGCCGTCGAGCGGTCCGGTGTACGTGGACTCGCAAGTCCTGATCTACGCGATCGAATCCAACCCGACGTACTACCCGTTGGCCGAACCCGTGCTGGCTGCCGCGGAGGCTGGCGAGATCGTACTCGTCACCAGTGAGTTAACCGTTCTCGAAGTCCTGGTCCGGCCGATGAAGACTGGGGACAACTCGTTGGTGGACCGGTACGAGGGGGTATTCCACCAGCCGAACGTCCGACTCGTCCCGGTTAGCCTGGACGTCCTCCGGGCTGCGGCGAGTTTGCGGGCCTCGATACCGAAGCTACGGACCCCGGATGCGATCCACGCCGCCACCGCGCTGCACGTCTCGGCCGGGCTGTTCGTCACCAACGATTTCGTCTTCCGATCGGTCCCAGGGCTATCGGCTGCGATCCTCGACGACCACCGCTCCGCTCCGTGACCGGCCCGCACGACAGCAGCTACCTGTTCGAGGAGTTCCGCAAGCGGATGGGATAGACCGATAGGCGTTCGGAGCAGGGTCGCCCGTGAAGCTGTATCGAGCCATGATCCCGGACGCCGACGGGCTGCCGCAGCTCGGTCGGTCGGCGCGGCAGTTCGGGGTTCGCCTCCTCGACCGATTCCCAAATAATGACGTGGACGCCGCGTCGGAGGCGGACACTCTCCAGCCGGGCAAGGGGGTGTCGGTGGCTCCCGACGATCCGGCGTACCTGGCGAAGAACCGTCGCCCTCCGCAGGTGAACGGCGGTATTGGGAAAGACCCGGTCTGGGTGATCGATACGAACGACCTCGGCCCGGACCTCTTCTTCCTCCGCGACAAGCCGACCCACGGAGTCATCGGCCCGACTCGTCTGATGACGCTGGCCGAGTACGAGTTTGCCTTGGCGGGCGTCCGGTCAAAGTGGGTACGATACATCGGATGATCCGACGACAGAGGTGGTATATGGCAACCCCACGGGAACGAATTCAAGCGGCCTGGGCGACCGGCGAGCGGCTCGAACTGCACCGGGCAGTCGAGCAACTGGCAGCGGAGGGGTATTCGCAGCAGGTCCTGGAGGACGCCTTAGAGTCGCTCTTGCTGGAGGTCCGCGCGGCCGGCGCGGATGACGACACGGAAGAAGTCATCATGGGTGTTTGGGACCGGCTCACCGGCTGGTGCCATGAGAGCGGACACATCAAGACACAGTCTACACCGTCGTCGCCGAATGGCTCGCAGGTCGGGGCCGTGCGAACTATTCAGACCTCCGCAACAGTGCTGCCGGGCGGCAAGGTGGAGATCGTCTCCCCGGACCTGCCGGTCGGGCGGTCGGTGTGCGTCACCATCACCGTGCCCGGACCGGCGGCGGGATAGGATGGCCGTCACCCGTTCCGACCGGCCGTCTGCTGCTCCGGCTGCGGCTGCCATCGCGGCCCAGTCGGTTCCGGGTGCGCGGCATCGACCCGCACCCGCGCGGCGATCACCACCGGCCCCGGCACGGCCGTCGGTGTCCGCTCCGGGCGCTTGCCATTGAGCATCAGCCCGACCCAGGTGTGCCGCACGCCCAGTTCGTAGGTCGCCAGCAGCACCGCGAACGTCAGCGCGTTCACCAGCAGGAACTTGACCGCGATCGGCATCGGCGTGTCCGCCAGCCATACCTGGACGGCGACCTGCACCGGGAACCCCGCCAGGTAACACCAGTACGACGAGTCGGCCAGGTATCGCCACCAGCCGCGGTTGCCGGAAAAGTGCCGCTGGAAGAGGCCGACCAGCCCCTCCACCATCATCCAGGTGTACAGTCCGCTCAGGAGCACCGCCGCCGCCTTGCGGCCGAGCAGCGACGCCGACGCCTGGCCCGCTTCCTCCAGATGGTTGCCGGTGATGGTCAGCTCCAGCATCGCCGGCATCACCGCCATGTTGGC
>DASSAT010000844.1:0-3741 GCA_035699305.1 Fimbriiglobus sp.
CCAAGGGGGGAGGGAGGAAGAAGTGTGGACGGTCGCGGGATCGTGATATTGTCGATCAGCCGGGTCGTTCCCAGGAAGACTGCGACCACGGCCAGGGCCGGGCGGTCGAGCCGGCTCAGCGGCCGAAGCGTGTCGGCGTCCACGACCCGGGCGTAGTCCACCCGGGCGCCGGGGATCGCGGCCAAGTCCGCGGCGAGCGCCGACTCCAGCCGGGTCGCGTCGGTCTCACCGGCCAGTGCGCGATCCCGGGCCGTGCGGAGGGCCGAGTAAATAAGCGGCGCGACCGCGCGCTCGGCCGCCGACAGATAGCGGTTGCGGGAACTCATCGCCAGCCCGTCCGACTCGCGGATAGTCGGCTCCACCTGGATCGTCACCGGCACGTTCAGGTCGCGGACCATCCGCCGGACAATCCGCGCCTGCTGGGCGTCCTTCTGGCCGAAGTAGGCCACGTCCGGCAGCACGATGTTCAGCAGCTTGAGCACCACCGTGCAGACGCCGCGGAAGTGCCCCGGCCGCGACGCGCCTTCGAGCACCTCGTCCAGCTTCGCCACCTCGACGGACGTGAGCAAGTCGGTCGGGTACATCTCCTCGGCGGTCGGGGCGAAGATCATGTCCGCCCCTGCGTCGCCGCACATCACCCGGTCAGCGTCCAGGGTGCGGGGGTAGCGGGCGAAGTCCTCCCGCGGCCCGAACTGCGTCGGGTTGACGAAGATGGAAACCACGACGAACCCGGTCCCCTGCCGGGCGGCGCGGACCAGTGCGGCGTGTCCCTCGTGGAGCGCGCCCATTGTCGGTACGAACCCGACGGTCAGCCCCCGTGCCCGCGCCGCGGCGACCGCGGCCCGGACCTCGGCGATCGTCGGCACGACCGGGGGAGGGGAGGGCAAGAGAACTACGCCTCTTTCTCCCCTCTCCCCGCTGGGGAGGGGGGCCGGGGGTGAGGGGTGTTTTTCTCCCCTCCCCGCTTCGGAGAGGGGCCGGGGGAGGGGTTGGGGTCGCCACCTAACCCCCCGACCCCCTTCCCTAAGAGGGAAGGGGGAGAAAGGCCCCACCCCAGCGGGGAGCGGGGACCACACGTCGGGTCTCGAAGACTCGGCCCGATCTACTTCTTGCCCAGCAACAGTTGCAGGTACGACCGCCGCTCCTGATTGGTCAGTCCCATCTCGGCGGCGGCCTCCAGGACGACCGCCTTGGCGGCCTCGAACCGGTCGTCCTCGGCTTGAATCTCCAGCTCGACGAACAGCCCGACCGCCCCGACGTCGTCCAGGCAGACCTCCAGCTCGAACCCGCCGCGGTTGACCCGGTACACCTGCCGGGCCTTGGCCACCACCGCGACCGGTTTGTACCCCAGCCCGGTCAGCAACCGGACGGCAGTGGCCGCCGCTTCGGCTCCGTCGGCCAGCCGCAGTTCGACCTCGGTGCGCGTCTTGGTGGCCGACTCGCGCTTCGGCCCCTTGTAGGTGATGAAGTTCGTGGCGCCGATCCGCCGCAGCCGGACCGCCTCGTCGGTCTTGGCGAAGTCCCGGTCCGGGGCGTTGAAATAGTGGTCGGTGTCCTCGCGGGGCGGGTCGGCGACGGCCCCCCAGGCGGCCAGCGCCGCCCGCACCCGCCCCCAGTCGGACGTCTGGTACTTGACTTCGACTTCGAGCATTGCTCGCCCTCGTGGACCGGAACCCCGTCCGAGCCGCGACCGTCAGGGAGCGGTTGGCGCCAACCGCTCCCTGACAGTCGCGGCTCGGACCGGACGGCGGTTAGTGGTAGAATAGCCCAAGCCGAGCGGGTCGGGTATCCGTTCGTGCAACCGGAAAGCGAGGTCGGCGTGGGACAGCTGGTGACGGTGGCCCGGGTCGGGGAGATCCCGGAGGGCGGCAGCGTGGTTGTCGAGGTCAACGGCAAGGACGTGGCCGTGTTCCACAGTGGCGGCAAGTATTACGCGATCGACGACCGGTGCCCGCACGCGGGGGCGTCGTTGGCCTGCGGCCACGTCGAGGGCGGGGTCGTCACCTGCGCCTGGCACTACTGGCGGTTCCGCCTGGCCGACGGCGCCTGGGCCGACAACCCGCGGATCAAGACGGCAGCGTACCCCGTGCACGTCGTCGGGGACGAGGTTCGGCTGGAACTCCCCTGAGGTGCCATCATGTTTCGCACCCGCATCGGCCTGATGCTGGCCGGCCTCGCCGGACTCTGCCTGGTCGCGCCCCGGTCGCCGTCGCAGGTCCGGGAGCGCCCCGCCGCCCCGGCGCCGACCGCGCCGCGGCTGGTCCCGGTTGCGGAGGCCCGGCTGCTCATGGAGGGCATGACGAAGCCGAACTTCGACGGGCTGGTCCGCACCCTCAAGCAGAAGCCGGCCGACGCCGAGGGGTGGGCGTTCGCCCGCGGCCAGGCGCTACTGGTCGCGGAGTCGGCGAACCTGCTGCTGATCCGCCCGCCGCACACCCGGCAGGCCCAGGAGGCGTGGGCGCCCCGGTCCGTCGAGCTGCGTGACGCGGGGGTCAAGCTGGCGCGGGCGGCGGCGGCCAAGGACTACGTCATGGCCCGGGCGGGGCTGGCGAGCCTGACGAACGCCTGCAACCACTGCCACGAGGCGTTCCGGGTGCCCGTGCGGATCAGCCCGGACGGCGGGGAGTGACCGGGCGGGTCGCTTGACGGCCGGCCGGCCCCGGCTTACGTTAGCGGCGATTCCGTCTCAAAGCCCGGCCGGCCACGGCCGAACTCCCTCACAGACCCCGGGGACCGCCCCGAACCCACCAGGGCCACCCGAACCATGTCTACCACGCCGCCTTCGACAACGACCGGGTATCAGCTGCCGCCAGGCGCCCGCGGGGCACGGGACGAGATCAAGCTGATCTCCCACTCGAACCTGTTCTACTGGTGGCCGGTCTGGGCGCTGGCGTTCTTCATGGCCCTGTGGACATATATCGAGGACCACCGGCTTGCCATCATCCCCGACGGCGGGCGGGTGAGCTTCGACGAGCGGCTCAACCAGTACACCATGCAGTTTCCAGAGAAGAAGACGACCAAATCGCTGGAGACCGCGGTCCGCAACGCCGACTTGAAAGTGCCGGCGTTCAAGCCGCGCATCTCGCAGGACGCCTGGCTGGGGGCGGTGTTCACCGTCGGCCTGCTCCTGACCATCGCCATCACCAATATCCCGCTGCGGGGGCTGTGGTCGTTCATCACCCTCATCATGATCGTGGTGGTGGCGCTGTTCATCTCGCTCTTCCCGGGCGGGTGGGACGCCATCTTCGAGAAGCTGGCCGGGCTGCACATCCACATCAACATGGCCGGCTACCTGTTCATCGGGGTGTGCGTGTTCCTGCTGTGGGCGCTGGCGACGTTCGTCTTCGACCGCCGGTCGTACGTCATCTTCACCCCGGGCCAGATCAAGGTGTGCGAGCACATCGGAGCGGCGGTGAAGACCTACGACACCTACGGCATCCACATGGAGAAGCAGCGGGACGACCTGTTCCGCCACTACATCCTGGGGTTCGGGTCCGGCGACCTGATCATCGTCACCTCCGGGGCGGAGAAGCACGAGATCAAGCTGCCCAACGTGCTCGGTATCGGCTGGCGGCTGCGGTCGGTCGAGGACATGCTCCGCGAGCGGACGACTGTCATTGGGTGAGCAGTCCCGGGACCGCGGCCGTCCCGGCCGCTCTTGCTTCACCGGTCAGGGAGTTAGGGTGTCACCCGAAGCCCTCGACTCGCGGAGCAAGAGCGGCCGGGACGGCCGCGGTCCCA
>DASSAT010000845.1:0-8043 GCA_035699305.1 Fimbriiglobus sp.
GTGGACCCCCGAGGCCACGACCAAGCTGATCTTCATGGCTGGTCTCGTGCCTCCGTTCGCGGGGACGCCGAACTCGCGAGTCTCCCGGCGGTGGGCCGGGAATGCGTCCGGGGTCCGTGCCGGGCGGGGCCGGTCCGGCCCAGGCCCGCGTCGAACAGCGCCCTGAATTTACAATAGTCGGGAACGGCCGACAGGCTGACGGGATTATTCTAACCGAACGGGGCACGCCGATGCAACGCCACACCTCCCATCCCGCGCCGATCCGGGCCGCCCTCGCGACGGTCGGGCTTCTCGTCGGCGTCGGGGTGGTCCTCGTCGGCGTCGGGGTGGGGTGTGTCGGCCCGGTGACGCCGCCGCCGCCGGCCAGGCCGTTCACCGGGACGGCGCTCACCGTCGCCTGCCCCGACCCGGCGTTCGCTCGGGAACTCTCCAGCCGCTGCGCCGCCTGGGCCGCTCGCGCCGGGGCGACCGTGTCGGTCGTGCCACAACCGCCGACCGACGCCGCGGACGTGGCGGTGATCCGCCCGCCGGAACTGGGGGCGTTCGCGGCCCGGGGCGAACTGGCGACGCTGCCGGCCGCCCTGCGCGAGCCGACCCACCCGCTCCAGTGGGGGCGGATCGCGGCGGTCTACCAGACCGTCGTCCCAGGGTGGGGTGCCGAGGTGGTCGGGCTGCCGCTGGCCGGCGATGGACTGGTCCTGGTCTACCGGACGGACCGGCTGGACCGGGCGCCGGCCACCTGGGAAGACGTAGCCGAGGAGGCCGCCCGGTCCGCCGACGGCAAGCCGCGCCTGCCGCCACTGCCGGCCGACCCGGTGAAGTTGCTGGCGCTGTTCCAGCACGTCGCGGCGTGCTACGACCGCAAGGCGGTCGCCGACGCCGACCGCGAGGGCGCCGCGGGCGGGCTGGCCCTGCACTTCGACCCCGCGACCGGGAAGCCGCGGCTGGAGGCGCCCGCGTTCGTCGCCGCCGCGGACTGGCTGAACCGGACGAGCAAGTTCCGGCCGCTAGGCACCGGCGACCCCGTGGACGCGCTGGCGAAGGGCACCGCGGCGCTGGCGGTGCTGTCGCTGGCGGACCTTGCCCGACTGCCGCGCCAGGACCGCGCGGTCTTGCCGGCGTACCGGGTGGCCCCGCTGCCGGGCACCCGGACGTTCTTCGACGCGGCCCGCAAGCCGGTGCCGGCCGGCCCGGCGGGGAACTTCGTCCCGTTCCTCGGGTTCGGCGGGCAGGTCGGGGTGGTGTTCAAGCGGAGCCAGGGTGCGGCCGCGGCGTGGGACCTGCTGGCGGAGCTGGCGTCGCCGGCGGCCGGGCGGGCGATCCTGAGTAACCCGGCGCTGGGGGCCGGGCCGTACCGGATCGAGCACACCGAGCCGCAGATCTGGCTCGGGTACGGGTTCGACCGCGACCGGACCGCGGACCTGGCCCGGGCGACGGCGCGTTACCTCGGGGTGACGGTGAGCAACCCGGTGCTGGCACTGCGGACGCCCGACCAGGCGGAACTGATGGCGGCGCTGGAGGCCGAGGTCCGCAAAGCCGCTGCCGGGAAGTCCACCGGCGCCGAGGCGATGAAACGCGCCGCCGAGGCGTGGCACAAGCACGACGCTGGCATGAACGCCGACGAGTTGAAGCGCTGGCGGCGCAACTCGGTCGTGCTGCCGTGACCCCCTGGGACCGCGGCCGTCCCGGCCGCTCTTGCTTCACCCGTCAGGGGCGCTTAACTGTGGTCAGAGGCCGCAGACACGCGGAGCAAGAGCGGCCGGGACGGCCGCGGTCCCAGGAGAAAGGAGACACCCGATGCCCCGTCCGACCGCCGCGCTCAGCGTCCTGTGTGCGGGACTGCTGACCGCGTGTAACGCCGACCCGCCGGCCGCCGCGCTCGGCCCCGACCGGGCGGAACGGCTGCGCACCGCGAAGATGCCGGCGATCGACAAGCTGGTGATGTTCAACACCCCGGAGGCGGATGCGATCCTCGCCGCGATGGCGGTGTTCCCGCCGGACAACCCGTGGAACACTCCCGTCGCAGACTGGCCGCTGCACCCGGACTCGAAGGCGATGATCGCCGCGATCGGGGCGGATAAGCCGCTGCGCTACAACGCCGACATGGGGTTCGTGCTGGTCCCACCGAAGCAGCCGAAGGTTGAGGTGCGAGTCACTGGATACCCGGACGAATCGGACAAGGGGCCGTTCCCGGTGCCCGACGGGACGCCGATCGAGGGCTGGCCGGCCGCGTACAAGCGGTACCCGAAGCGGAGCCGCCTCACACTGGACGACGTGCAGCGGAACAAGCTCAACCAGGAGGGGGACCGGCACGCGATCGTGGTCGATCCGGTCAACCGCAAGCTGTACGAGTTCTTCGTGGCGAAGAAGACCGACCGCGGCTGGGAGGCGGCGTGTGCGGCGGCGTTCGACCTGGCATCGAACAAGCTGCGGCCGGACGGCTGGACCAGCGCGGACGCGGCCGGTTTGCCGATCTTCCCGGCGGTGGTGCGCTACGACGAACTGAAGCGCGGCCGGGTGGAGCACGCCATGCGGGTGACGGTGCGGCGGACCCGGAAGGCGTACGTCTACCCGGCGACGCACCACGCCAGCCGGCTGACCGACGCGGACCTGCCGCGGATGGGCGAGCGGCTGCGATTGCGGAAGGACTACGACACTTCGGGGTTCTCGCCGGAGGTGCGGGTGATCCTGGAGGGCTTGAAGAAGTACGGCATGTTCGTGGCGGACAACGGCATCGAGTGGGCGATCTCGGTGGCCCCGGACGAGCGGATTCCCGAACTGCACCGGGAGCTACGCAAGGTGAAGGGCTCGGACTTCGAGGTGGTGACGCCGCCGCCGGGGTACAAGCGGCCGGAGTGATTCCCGGTGAAGCTCCTCCTGTTCAGCGACTTGCACGCCGACGCGGAGCGATACCACTACCCCTTAAGTTCCTCATCCGAATAGCCGATGCCAGCACGAGACGGCCCGCAATGTTGCCGTCGGCCCGAATCGCGCTATGATGAGCGATTGTATATGACAGGGCCGACTCTACGGGCTGCGGCCTGGAGATCGGCATGCCTCCGCAGTTCTTCGACGCGGGTCAACCTGTCCATCACCCGCTCGAAGTCAAGTTCAATGCCGGCGCCTGGGACATCCTCTCCGCGATCGAGAAAGGCTTCCGCGCTCAGGTAGACGTCAAGGGTAAACTCGCCGAATGGTTCCTCTACAGGGTGTTGGAAATCGAGCGAGAGGCCGGCCTGTTCACCACCGTCGAGTGGAGCGACGTGGACGGGCAACCGGACTTCCGGCTTGTCGGCAGTGGCTTCGACCTGCGGATGGAATGTAAGAACCTCCGCAGTGGCGAGAAGTATGCCGACGGCAGCTACAAGTTAGAGGCTCTGACAAAACCTCTTGGGAAGCCTGCTTCTCAAGGGTCCGCCGGGGGTTTTGTCAGCACTTCTTAGAGACGCAGAAGACCCGCAACCAGAAGACGGAAGACGAGGGCGAGCAGGGATCGCGGCGCAAGACAAGCAAGAAGAAAGGCACCCGGTTCTACAAGGTCACGGAGTTCGACATCGTGGCCGCCTGCTTGTTCAACATGACCGGCAGGTGGGAGTACGCATTCGTTCGCACCGTGGACCTCGCCCGGCACGACGCGGCCAGGGACTGCTTGAAGACGATGCAGCGTGTACCATCGGCCGTCCAGGAGCCTTGGAAGGCGACGCTTCGAGAGGTTCTTGCCCCGTTCACCGAGAAGCCCGATGCCACGGCGCCTCCCCGAACCGCTGTACTCAACCCGACTCGGCCGCGCGTACGTCGGCGGCGGTCTTGAACTTCTCCCGTCGCTCCGAGATGGCAGTGTCAACCTGATCGTCACCTCTCCTCCGTACGCCCTTCATTTCAAGAAGGAGTACGGGAACGCCGACCAAGGCGAGTACGTCGATTGGTTCCTGCCGTTTGCCCGCGAGTTTCATCGCCTGATGCCTGACGACGGTAGCCTTGTAATCAACATCGGTGGGGCGTGGACGCCGGGCCGGCCCACCCGATCTCTGTACCACTTCGAACTGCTGATTGCCCTCTGCCGGCAGGTAGGCTTCCACCTGGCCCAGGAGTTCTTCTGGTACAACCCGGCCAAGCTACCCTCTCCGGCTGAATGGGTGAACGTCCGCAAGATTCGCGTCAAGGATGCGGTCGAGTGCATCTGGTGGCTCTCGAAAACGCCACACCCCAAGGCGAATAACCAGAACGTTTTGCAAGAGTACAGCCCGGACATGCTGCGGTTGCTGGAGCGGGGCTACCGCTCGAAGACGCGCCCGTCCGGTCACGTCATTACCAAGAAGTTCAAGAACAATGGCGGATCGATTCCTCCCAACCTCATTATCTGCGGTAACAACGACGCCAACGGCCACTACCTGACGCGGTGTGCCGAAGAGGGGATTAAGCCGCATCCGGCCCGGTTCCCGGCGCAGGTTCCACAGTTCTTCATCCGATTCCTGACCGACCCGGGGGACTGCATTCTGGACCCGTTCGCGGGGAGTAACACCACCGGATCGGTGGCGGAGACCGAGAGGCGGCGGTGGATCGCCCTCGAAATCCGGGAGGACTACCTGAGCGCGAGCAAGTTCCGGTTCGAGGGGCTACACTCCGCCAAGCCGAAGCGAGGTTACAAGTCGTCCGCGAACGGCCACACCCAGAAATCGCTGTTCTGACCGGCTCGACGATATAGCCCGCCGCTCCACTGGACTTACCACCCCAGGCAGCAGCCGACGCCGTCGGTGCCGCCCAGGAGCGGTAGCACCCGGCGGTCGAACGGCAGCTTCAGGTACTCGGCCCGGTCGTACATCACCTTGCCGCCGATCAGCGTGTGCGTCACGTGCGTCGCGTGCTCGAACGGGTCGCCGTCGTAGAGCACCAGGTCCGCCGCCTTGCCGACATCGACGCTGCCGTACTCCTTGTCGATTCCTAGTAGCTTCGCCGCGTCGAGCGTCACCGCCCGCAGCGCGCCGTCCGGGCCGAGGCCGTTGGCCGCCGCCATCGCCGCTTCCGCCCGCAGGTTCCGTGACTTCGGGACGTAGCCCTCGAACGCCGTGCCGATCACCACCGGGACGCCCTTCGCCTTCAAGACAGCCGCGTTGCCCAGCAGCGTGTTCAACGTCTCCATGCTGCCGCCGGGCCGCTGCATCGTCGGGTGGACGATCACCGGAACCTTGCGCTCCGCCAACTCGTCGGCCAGCAGGTACGCTTCGGTGCCCAGCGCGATCACCGGCTTGAGCTGGAACTCGTCGGCGATCCGCAGGGCGGTGCGGATGTCGTCCGCCCGGTGGGCCGCGAAGATCACCGGTATCTTTCCTTCCAGCGCGGGGAGGAGGGCTTCGTGTTTCGCGTTACCCCCTCGCTTCCGCTCGGGGTTCGCCTTGTAGCTTTGCGCGTCGGCGAACGCCTTGCGGACGATGCCGGCCACGCCCATCCGGGTCGTCGGCCCCTTGTCCTTGAACACCGTCTTCGGCGCCTCGCCCAGGTTCACCAGCACCGCGAACGACTTGTTCAGCGCCGCCTCCTCGGCGGTCGCCCCGCGACAGCGGAAGACGCCGGTCGTGCCGGCGATGACGTTCACCCGGCCCGGCGTGGTGTGCAGCACCGTCACGCCGTTGGCCCGGGCGAACTCGATGAGCGGCTCGGTCGGGTTGAACCCGTCGAGGACGCGCAGGTCCGCCTGGTTGGGGTCGCTCGGCTCGTCCTGGCCCTGGTCGGCGGGAATGTTCCACGCGCCGCTGAGGCCGACGCAGGTCATCGGGTCGATCAGCCCCGGCGTGACCTCCCGGGCGTGGACCTGCTTGACGCCCGGCGGGAGGATCGCGTCTCGGACCGTCCCGACCGCCTTGATCTTCCCATCCTCGACGAGCACGACGGCGTTCTCGATCGTGCCCCGCGGGCCGGCCGTGTGTAGCCGGTCGGCGACGACGGCGAACGTCTTCGCCCCCGTCACATCGTCCGACGGCGTGGCCCCGCGTTTCCCCTCGACCGGGGCCGGCTTCTTCACCCCCGCGACGGCTGGCGGCTTCTCGCCGCGCGGCAGCGCGAACCCGCCGTCGCGGTACGGCCGCTGCGACTCGTCCGCCGCGTCGAAGACCTTCTTGCCGTCGATCCAGGTTTCCAGCACCTTCGTATAGACCGAGAACGGCGGGCCGGAGAGGACCACGAAGTCGGCGTCCTTGCCCTTCTCCAGCGAGCCGACGCGGTGGTCGAGGTGCAGCACCTTTGCCGGGGTCTGCGTCAGCGCCCGCAGTGCCGCGGCCTCGGACATCCCGCCGCGGACGGCGATGGCCCCGGTCCGCAGCAGGAACCGGCTCTCGGTGATGAAGTCGTCGGTGTTGATGCAGACGGGGATCCCCGCCTTGGCCAGGATCGCCGCGTTCTCGTCCAAGAGGCCGATCGTCTCCGCCTTGCCGCCGGGGCTGTCCACCAGGGTGAGCGAAACGGGCACCTTCTTCTTGGCCAGCAAGTCCGCGACGCGGTAGCCCTCGGTGGCGTGATGCAGCACCAACTCGAAGCCGAACTCCTCGGCGATCCGCACCGCAGTCATCACGTCGTCAGCACGGTGGCAGTGGAAGTGGACCGTCCGCTTCCGTTCCAGCACCTCGACCAGCGGCTCCAGGGCGATGTCGCGCTCGACCTTCTCGCCAGCGTCCTTCTTCCGCTTGTACTCACGAGCCTTGACGAACTGCTCGCGCTGCAGTGCCGCCACCTTCATCCGGGTGAACGGCGCCTGCTGCTTGCGATCGCCGTAGGCCCGCTTCGGGTTCTCGCCGTTGGCCATCTTCAGCCCGCCGACCACCACGGTGCCGTCGGGCAACTGGCCGGTGACGCGCATCTCCTCGATGGTGTCGCCGCGCAGCTTGACGTAGACCGTCTGCCCGCCGATGACGTTGCCGGACCCGGGCATGATGTTGGCGGTGGTGACGCCCCCGGCGACCGCCATCCGGATGCCGGGGTCGCCGGGCCAGACGGCGTCCAGCGCCCGCCCCGACGGCTGCACCGGGCCGGACATCTCGTTGCCGTCGGCGTGGGCCGGCACGCTCGGCTTGGGGTAGATGCCGATGTGCGAGTGCGAGTCCACCAGCCCGGGGATGACGACGGCGCCCTTCAGGTCGATCGACTTGACTCCTTTCGGGACCTGGACTGCGGCTTCGTCGGCCCCGGCGTACAAAACCTTCCCGTCCGACACGATCAGTACGCCCTTCTCGACCGGCTTATCGTCCATGCCGGTGTAGATCGTGGCGTTACGGAACACCACGGCCGGCGGGTCGGCGGCGTGGCCGGAAACCGGTGACAGGGCGATGACAGTCAGGGCGAGCGGCGGCACAAGTGCGGCGAAGCGCATGGGCGTCCCCGGTGGGTGTTTTCGGGTCCGAACTTAGGATACGAACGCGATTGCTTTCGGTCCGGGCGGAGGTAGGATGACGGCGCAGGACGGATTCACCCGATCCGCGGCCACGACGGCCATCCAGGAGGACACGTCCATGAGCTTCAAGATGCAGCGGGTGCACGTCTACCACACCGAGGTAACGGACGAACCGGGCGGGATCGCGGCCAAGCTCAAACTGCTGGCCGAGGCGGGTGTGCATCTGGAATACGTCTACAGCCAGCGCTCGGCGACCAAGCCCGGGGTGGGCGACCTGTACGTCGCCCCGATCAGCGGCAACGGCCAATTGACCGCCGCCCGGTCCGCCGGGCTGCACGAGGCGCAGGAGCCGATCGTCATGCGGGTGGAAGGGGACGACAGGGCGGGCCTGGCCGGTCGGCTCACTGTGGCGTGGGAGACGGCCGGGGTCAACCTGCACGAGATGGTGATGGCGGCGATCGGCGGCAAGTTCGTCGGCTACGTCACCTTCGACACGGTGCCGGACGCGAACAAGGCGGCGACCATCCTCGCCGAGATCGGCACCGCCGACCCGCCCGCCCCGGTCAAGGCCGCCAGCGGGACGGTCCGACGGTGATGACTGGTTCCATTCTCCACACTCACCCCGGTTAGCCGCGAGGCGTCAGCTCTCTTTCTCCCTCCCC
>DASSAT010000846.1:0-3539 GCA_035699305.1 Fimbriiglobus sp.
ATTCTACCTCTGCGCCCTCCGCGCCCTCCGCGGTGAATAACTGCTTATGACAGCCCATGTGCCTCCTGATGTTATCGCCCGCATCGACAAGCTGGAGCTGGAGGCCCGGCAGGTCGTCGAGGGCTACCTCGCTGGCCGACACAAAAGCCCCCGGCACGGGTTCGCCGTCGAGTTCGCCCAGCACCGCGAGTACGCGCCGGGCGACGACACCCGGCACATCGACTGGAAGGTGTACGCCCGCACCGAGCGCTACCACCTCAAGCAGTACGAGCAGGAGACCAACCTCGTCGCCTGGCTGGTGGTGGACGCCAGCGAGTCCATGAAGGTGAGCACCGTCAGCCGGCCGGACGGCAGCCCGGTCGCCAAGTACGATGTGGCCGGCGTCCTGGCGGGGGCGCTGGCGTACCTGACCGTGCAGCAGTCCGACGCGGTCGGGTTGCAGACGTTCGCCGACCGACTGCGGACCGGGCTGAGGCCGTCGAGCAGCCAGGGGCAGTTCCGCGAGGTGCTGCGCGGGCTGGCCGAGGGGCCGGCCGACCGCCCGTCGAACGTCGGCCGGGCGCTGCGCGACCTGGGCGGGCTGCTCGGCCGCCGCGGCATCGTCTTTGTCTTCAGCGATCTGCTCGACGATGTGGACGACTTCGCCGCCGGCCTGCGCATCCTGCGGTCGCAGCGGCACGAGGTCGTCGCCTTCCAGGTGCTCGACGCGGCCGAGGTGGACTTCCCGTTCCGCCACCCGACCCTCTTCCGCGGTCTGGAAGAACTGCCCGAGGTCAGCACCGACCCGCTCTCCGTGCGCGACACGTACCTGACCGAGTTCGGCAGACATCAGGAAGCAGTCGAGACGGTATGCCGGACGCTGGAGACGGACCTGGTGCGCGTGCGGACCGACGACGACCTCGGCCGCGTGCTGGCTTCGTATCTGCGCAAGCGAATGGGTAAGTGACCTTCGATTCGCTACACCAATCCGCATGAACCGCCGCCACTTCCTCCGCGCCGCCGCCGGGACTGCTGCCCTTCCCGTCCTCGGGTGCAGCGACGACGGGCCGTCGCTTCTGAACGCCTCTTACGACGCCACCCGCGAGCTGTACCGCCGACTCAACCGGCTCTTCACCGCGCAGCACAAGGTCAAGGTCCGCGCCTCGCACGGCGGCTCCGGCAGCCAGGCCCGCGCCGTCATCGATGGGCTTCCCGCCGATGTCCTGACGCTGGCCCTCTGGCCGGACACCGACGCCGTCCACAAGGCCGGGCTGATCGACGCCAGCTGGGAGGACCGCTTCCCGCACCACTCCTGCCCGTACACCTCGACGATCGTCTTCGTCGTCCGCAAGGGCAACCCGCACGGCATCCGCGACTGGGACGATTTGCGGAGCAAGCCGAATCTGAAGGTCATCGCCGCCAACCCGAAGACGAGCGGCGCGGCCAAGCTCGCGCTGCTCGCGCTGTGGGGGTCGGTGGTCACGCGCGGCGGCTCCGACCGGGAGGCCGAGGCGCTCGTAAAGGCGGTCTACCGGCGGGTGCCGGCGCTGGAGTCGTCGTCGCGGGCGGCGACCGTCACCTTCGCTCGCAAGCAGATCGGCGACGTCCACCTGACCTGGGAGAACGAGGCCCACCTGGAGGTGAGGGAATTGAAGGGTGAACTGGAGATCGTCCACCCGCGGCGGAGCATCCTGGCCGAGCCGCACGTCGCGGTGGTGGACGCCAACACTCGACGGCATGGGACGGCCGCGCTGGCCGAGGCGTACCTCCGCTCCCTGTACGAGCCGGACGCCCAGGACGTGATCGCCGAGGAGTACTACCGGCCCACGACGCCGGAGGCGGCGAAGAAGCACGCCGGCCGGTTCGGCGAGATCAACCTCTTTCGCATCGAGCAAGTGACGCCCGGCGGCTGGCCGGAGGCTCAGGCGAAGTTCTTCGCCGCCGGCGGCGTCTTCGACCGCGTGTACGCGGGCGGCTGACCGGTCCGCACCGTCACATCATAGCCTCGTGTATTCCGCCGACACCGGACGCCACTCACCGACCGTACACGGAATTCTGTATTTTCAACATAGCCCCGCCGTCATGAAGTGTTATAAGTACACTTCACATAGCGGGCACACCGACCGTCATCGGGATGTACACACGAGGGACGACCATGGCCAAGACGAAGGGCGGGCCGAGCAAGGCCGACATGATCCGGGACGCCATACAGGAAACGAAGGGGGCGCCCCCGAAGGAGATGCAGCGCTACATCGCCGACAAGTACAAGACGACCATCTCGACGACGATGATCTCGTCATACAAGTCGAACTTCAAGCGCAAGAAGGGCGGGGGTCGCCGCCGCCGCCGCAGCAGCAGCCCCGCCGAGACCGGCATCGGGCTGAAGGACCTGACGACCTTGCGGGGGCTGATCGACCGGGTCGGCGCGCCGCAACTCCGGTCGGTCATCGAGGTGCTGGGCAAGTAGCGCCCCTTGTCGGCCCGCCGCCCGGCCGCGATGATGGACGAGCCACCGGGCGAGTGGTGTAACGGCAGCCACGAGGGACTTAAAATCCCTTGGACCGGAAGGTCCGTGCGGGTTCGAGTCCCGCCTCGCCCACTGGCTGTCCTCCCGGTCTGCGAATCGAGGTCGGTCGCCCGGGCGCGCAGACCGTTCGCCCGGGGGATGCCGGGCCGGTGGGGGCTTGCTTGGTGGTAGGCCCCACCGGCCGCTCTTCTCAGTTGCCGTCACCGAACCGGCGATTGAATGGCCCGTTGTCCAGGCCGTCCACGTCGCCGTCCCCGTCGAAGTCGAAGTACCACAGGTAGCCGGCGTCGGTGGCGGTCGCCCCGAACGCGGATCGGAAGCGGTCGCGGTCCTGCCCGTCCACGTCGCCGTCGACGGTGCGGCCATTGACCACGGACGCGCCGACGTTCATGCCGACCAGACTACCACCTTGGCCCAGCAGCCCGAAAGCGCCGGGGTCAAAGGTCACGACGCGATCGAAGGTGATCGTGAGGCTGTTGACCATCGAGCGCTGGGCCGAGCCGTCATTGACGACGACGCTCTCGATTGTCGGCGGCACTGCCGCTCCGAGCGGGCCAGGGGGCAGGATGTAGTTGAGTTCCTCGGGCAGCGGCAGGCTGATCGGCGTCTCGAAGAAGCGTGCCGGCTCGGGGTGGATGACCGTCGTGCCGTCCGTGGCGAAGAATGTCGCGATCTGCTCCTGGGCGCCGCGGGTGATTGGCCGAAAACCGGGGATGTCGAGTCTCGTCAGGAACCCATGAGGAATGGTCGGCAGTTGGGGGTTCTCCGCGAAGGCCAGGTCGTGGCGGTAGAACGTGGCGCGGTCGGCCAGATCACCCGCACGCAAAAGCGCCGTCGTTGCCGGGTTCGGAACGATTTGGTCGCCCTTGGCGAACTGGTAGATCACCGACTTGGCCGAGACCCCGGCGAGCGGGGTCTTGCGGATGTGCGGTGCGTACGCCACGGGGTTGCCGGACTGCGACACCCACTCGGTATCCTCGATCACCTCCTGAATCGGCATGGCCCCCGGTACGGTGTTGATCACGGGCGATTG
>DASSAT010000847.1:0-3406 GCA_035699305.1 Fimbriiglobus sp.
TCCCCGCTTCGGGGAGGGGGTTGGGGGGAGGGGTTCTGCAAGCTTCACCCCCTCGCTACCGCTCGGGGTTCGCCGGGTCACTCGAACGCCACCCGCACCGGCTGGCCGACGCGCAGCGGCGGCTTGCCGGCGGGGGCCGGGTCGGCGATGTCGATCTCGACCTCCAGCACCTTGGTCGGGCTGACGGCCAGGGACACGTCGGCGGCGCGCTTCGGCAGGAACGACGTGGCCACCCGGCGGACCGTCCCCTCGTAGGTCAGGGCGAAGTTGGTGTCGTCGTACACCGTCACCTTCTTGCCCTCGGCGCCGGCCACCTTGTAGGCGAACTCGGCCTGGACCTCGGCCCGGACGATCCGCTTGCCGGACGGGACCAGGGTCAGCACCGGTTCGCGGGTGGCCGGGCCGTAGGTCTTCCCCTCGACCGCCCGGAGCTGCTCGACCACGCCGCCGATCGCCTTGGGCGCCTTCACCAGGTAGGCGTCCACCGCCGCCTGCGCCCCCCGCACGGTCGCCTTGAGGACGTTGACCTTGATCTGCGCCTGCTCGACCGCCAGATCCACCGGGTCCAACTCCAGGGAGCTGAGTTGCTTGCGGGCGTCGTCGGCCTTGGCCCGCAACTCAAGCACCTTCGACTGGAGTAGTCGGATGTCCAGATCCTCGTCGCGTATCTTCTGCTTCTGGGCCTCGGTTCGCGCGGTGCCACTGGTGATATCTGGCAAGGTGAGGAACTTTTCGAGCTTGTCCTTGGCGATCCGCAGGCTCTCCTCGGCCAGCTTGAGCTGCTCCTCGGCGGCCTGGATGGCGGCCTGCTGACGGGTGAGTTGGACCTCGTGATTCTTCTTGGCGACCTCGGCCTTCTTGACGTCCACCTCGGCCGCGGCGAGTTCCGCCTTGGCCTGGTCCAGCTTGGCCTTCGCCTGGGCGTCGTCGAACTGCACCAGCGGGTCGCCGGGCCTGACCACCTGGCCGTCGGAGACCAGCACCTTCTTGACGGTGGACAGGGCGGCCACCGCCGGGGGGCCAATCTCCGACGGCGGCGGGTCGGAGTCCACCGTGCCGAGGACGACGATGCCGCCCTTGAGCGGGGTGCCGGTCGGCTTGGCCGGCTGGCCGCCGTCCGGGTCGGACGAGTGCAGTAGCCGGTTGGCCCCGATCAGGCTCGCCGCCCCGAGGCCGACCCCGAGGACCAGCAGGGCCACCCGCCATCGGTTCGCGCCGGTCATCGGGCACCCCCGGCCGCCTGGCCGTTGTGGTCGGTCACTTCGAGCGTCCCGTCTTCGATGTGGTAGCTCACGTCCACGTGCGAGAGCATCCGCGGGTCGTGGGAGACGATGAAGATCGCCGCCCCCCGCTCGTGAGCCGCGTCCCGCAGCAGGTCGATCACCTGCTGGCCGTTCTCCCAGTCTAACGCGCTGGTCGGCTCGTCGGCGAACAAGAGCGTCGGGTCCTTGACCAGCGCCCGGCCGATCGCCACCCGCTGCTTCTCCCCGCCGGAGAGCTGCGCCGGCTTCTTGTGCGTCTGCCCGCCCAACCCCAGCCGGTCCAGCATCTCGCCGGCCTTCCGCCGGGCCGCGGCGCCGCCGAGGTCCTGGCCCCACCGCAACACGATCTCCAACTGCTGCGCCGCCGTCAAGGCCGGGAACAGGTTGAACCCCTGGAACACGAACCCGGTGTGGTCGCGGCGGTACTGCTCTCGCTGCTTTTCGGAGAGCGCCCACACGTCCACGTAGCCCTCGCCGCCGTTGCGGGCTAACACCTGCCCCGAGTCCGGGTTGAGCAGCCCGGACAGGATCGCCAGCAGCGTCGATTTGCCGCTGCCGGACGGCCCCATCAAGAGCGCGATCTGCCCCGGGTACAGGTCGAGGCTGACGTCGCGCAGGACGGCCCGTTGCTGCGCGCCGTCGCCGAACGTCCGCGTCAGGCGGACGGCTCGCAGGCTCGGCTTGGCGGAACTCGCAGGCATCTCGATCCTCTCCTGGCGAACCTGGAGCGTCAGCGACGGGGTGGAGCTTAACCCCTCCCCCGGCCCCTCCCCGAAGCGGGGCGGGGCGACAGACGAAGCCGACCTCTGACCCCCCCTCCCCGCGTCGGGGCGGGGGTTGGGGGGAGGGGTTCTGCAAGCTTCACCCCCTCGCTGCCGCTCGAGGTTCGCCGGGTCACCGCAGCAGGCTCATCGGCTCGATCTGGCGGACCGACCGCAGGGCGAACAGCCCGGCCGCCAGCGCGGTCAATTGCGTCAGCACCGCGGCCCCGGCCAGCACCTGCCAGCGCAGGTCCACCTTCACCCCGCCGGCCTCGGCGACCTTGGCCAGGCCCCACACCACCGGCAGCGCGATCGCCACCCCCAGCACCCCCACCCAGAACGACTGCGCCAGCACCATCCAGCCGATCTTCCGCCGCGGGATGCCCAGCGCCAAAAGCGTGGCGAACTCCTTCGCCGACGCCATCGTCGCCGAGAAGAGCGTCTGCGCGGTGATGAGCGCCCCGACCAGAAGCCCCAAGAGCGCCGCGTACCCGATGGCGATGCCGGCCTTGGTCCGGGTCAGCCAGTACCACCGCGAGTTAAAGGAGAACTCGTCGGCCGTGTACGCCGACATCTCGGGGTACTCGCGGTGCAGCTCGTCCGCCAACTCCCGCGCCCGCCGGTCCGACTCGCACCGCAGCAGCATGTAGGTGACGTGGTCGGGCGGGTAGATGCCGGAGAGCACCGTCCGGGCGGTCGTCTGCGAGCAGAACACCCACGGGGCGGCCAAGCTCCGCAGCCCGTCCACGATCCCGACCAGCCGGACCTCGTGGCCGTTGATCTTCGCCCGGTCGTCGATCTCGTGCACCCCGAGCTTGCCCAGGTCCGACCGGTCCAGCACCACGGTCATCGGCTCGGACAGGGCGGTCCGCAGCTCGGGGGTGAGCACGTCCGCCGCCCCGACCGCGTTCGGCTCCAGACTGCTGCCGATCACCGTGCACAGGTTGGTCCCGCCCTGCGGCTTGGTCCAGTTGGCGAACCACACGTACAGGAACTCCGGCATACTCACCCCCGGCCGGTCGAGCCGGGCGAGGTTGCCGACCGGGATCGGCCGGCCGAGGTCCACGCTCGGCACGTCCTTGGCCCCGACCCACACGTCGGCGGGGGCGTGGTCCACCGGGATCGAGGTGATCTCGAACAGCCCCAGCAGCAGCCCCACTTGCAGCGCGATCAGCACCGCGCTGAACGCGACCGCCCCGATCCCGGCCGCGTACCGGGTCTTCTCATGCCAGAGGATCTGTAACGCATAACCCATAGTTCAGTTGCAAGTTCCAAGTTCCAGAGTTCCAAGTCGGACAGTTCCGGTCGTCAACCCGCTGCCGGCTGCGGCTCGTGGGCTGGAACTTGGAACTTGGAACTTGGAACTTCTGATTTAAGGTCCGC
>DASSAT010000848.1:0-5713 GCA_035699305.1 Fimbriiglobus sp.
CGGGGAGGGGGAGCTAGAGGGTGGCTCTGGCTTCCTCCCCTCCCCGCTTCGGGGAGGGGCCGGGGGAGGGGTTGGTTTCAAACCCCCTCGCTGCCGCTCGGGGTTCGCCACGACCCGCGTCATCCGCGGCCCTGCCTTTCCTACTTCAGCCGCAGTTGCAGAGCGACCGGCTTGCCTTCGCGCAGGATGTTGACCGTCACCGTGTCGCCGACCAGGTAGTTCCGGCGGACGGACCCGAGCAGGTCGCCCAGCTCGCCGTCCACGGCCCGGCCGTCGAACCCGATCACCACGTCCCCCGGGCGGACGCCGACCGCCTTGAGCGTCGAGTGGACGTGCTTGTCCTGCCGGATGGCGGCCCGCCCCGGGGCCAGCCCGAGCGCCTTCTTCTCCGCCGCCGTCAAGTCGTCGCCGCTGAACGGCAGCGCCGGCAACAGATCAAGCATCGACGGCCGCCAGGTCAGGTTCGTCTTGCGCCACCCGGCGGCGAGTGCCAACTCCGCCGCGTGCCCGCGGCCGTCGCGGTCCCAGGTGATCGGGATCATCCCCTGGGCCGGGGACTTGTGCAGCGCGTAGGAGGCGTCCGCGAACGACGCGACGGGCCGCCCGGCGAGCGTCCGCAGCCGGTCGCCGGGCTTCAACCCTGCCTTGCCAGCCGGGGAGCCGGGCCGGACCGCCGTCACCCGGTCGCCGACGTCCACGTCCAGGGTGATCCCGACGTTCTCCGGCAGCGGGTAGACCCACAACTCGTCGCGGTCCCACAATCCTTTAGCCTGCAGGTCCGCCCGGCGGTACTCCTTGACGTTGTGGCAGTGGATGCACCCGTTGTGGGCGCGCTTGGCGGCGGCGAAGTCCTCGGCCCGGACCGGCTGACCGGGCCGGGCCACCGGCTTCGGTGGCGCCTGGTGCGCCGCCAGGGCGCGGTCCATCGCGTACCGCAGCCCCTTGAGCGAGATGCGGTCGTGCGGGTCGCTGGCGTCCCGCCCGCCGTAGCGGCCGTAGACCGTCTCGTCGGCGTTCAGGAAGAAGCAGTACCAGGTCAGGTCGTAGTCGAACTCGAACAGCCGCAGGTCCGCGCCGGCGATCCGCACCAGCCGGACCCGGACGAACTTGTCGGCGGCGACAGCGATCTCGGGGGCCAGACGAACAACCTGCTCGTCGATGTCGTGGCAGTCCCCTCAAGGTTCGCACCGGAAGACGAGGAAGATCGGCTTGCCGGTCCGCCGGGCCTCGGCCTTCGCCGCGTCGTAGTCGGTGAGCCAGCCATGTTTGGCGGCCGCCTTTCCGGTCTGGGCCGGGGCCGCCGCGGCGGACAGGATCAGGGCGAGGGAACCGACGAGCAGTCGGAGCGTGGCACGGTGGGTCACTTCTTCTCCCCGCCCTTCTTGAGCACCTCGAACTTCACGATCGCCGGGCCGTGCCCGGTGGCCACCCAGTCGAACACGACCCGGTCGCCGACCTTGGCCGCCTGGACCGCCTTGAGGACCTTCGGGATCGGTCCCTTGACCTTGGGGTCGAACTGCACGAAGTACGGCCGCGCCTTCTCCTCGCCCGGCGCGAGGACTTCGATCATGACGTTCTTGCCGCGCTCCTTCGTCGCCTTGACCACGCCCGAGATGGTGCCGGACCGCTTGTCCGCCCCCGGCGCGTCGTGACCGGCGCCCGCCTTGAGCACTTCGATCTTCTCGACCCGCGGCCGCTCCTCGAACGCCCACTCCAGCCGGACCCGGCTCTTGAGCGGCACCTTCTTGATCGCGGCGATCATGGTCTTGTCTGGCCCGCCGCCGTCGGTCGGGGCGCCGCCGTGCCAGTGCGGGACGTACTTGCGGGCCTTCTCCTCGCCGTCGGCCTTGACCTCGATCCACTTGCCGCCGTCGTCCTTCTTGGTGACGATGCCGGTGACGGTCCCCTTGCGCTTCTCGTCCTTCTTATCGTCGGCGGGCGCCGGGGCGAGCGCCAGGCCGAGCAACCCGGCGACGAGCAACCCGGCGACAACGCGGCAGGTGGTCATTCGGGTGGTCCTCGATCGGTGAGGTGGGAACGGGCAGGCACCCCACGTTACCGAACCCCGCCCGGGGCCGCAAGCCTCGGCCAGGCCGGTCGGACAGGGTCTTTCAAAGGTCACGGGCTGGCGGGCCGCCACGGAGGGCGGCCCCTACGAATCCCGGCCGGTGTAGGGGCCGCCCTCCGTGGCGGCCCGGACTTTTGAAAGACCCTGGGCCGGTCGGACAGATCGCCCAGGTTCGCCGGTCTACGCCGTCGGACGATCTTTTGTTCAATTCCCGTCAGAGTTATTGAGTTCCCACCGAAGGTTGATCGTTGCCGGCCCGGAAAACTGGCCGAAATTCGACATTTCGTTGCGGATGGTCCGGTCGTGTTCTAGAGGCAGGGTGCCGCACTCTTCTTCGGGTGGCCCCCGGTTCGCCGACGCGCCCGGACTGCGGCGGATGGACCCTCTGACTCGCGCGGGTGTGGGTCGGAGGCGACGGACCCCCATCAGCCACGGACGGCCCCCGACCGCCCCGCCCACAGGATGCCGAAACCCGGCCGGCGCGGTCGAGAAGGATGCCCCCGTCCGATGGACGCCACCGCCCATGTGTCGGTCGTCGGTCCCGGTTCCCGTTCCTCGCTGGCGGCCTACGGCGGCTCCGACCGCCGCGGTCCCGAGGAGTTGGCCGCCTTCCTGCCGCCCCGGTCCGACCCGGGCTACCTGGCGGTCCTGACCGAACTGGTCCGGGCCGACCTGGAGCACCACTGGACGGCCGGTACTCCGCTGCGGCTGGACGCCTACCGGTCCCACTTCCCCGACCTGTTCGCCGACCCCACCGCCGCCGCCGTGCTGACCGCTGTCGAGGCCCGTTTGCACGACGGCTCGCGGCCGTTCGGCGGCCGGCTCTCCAACTACCGGCTGCCCGCGGTGGACCAGACCCCGCCGCCGGTCTACCGCACGCCGACCGGCCAGCACGAGCGGACCCGCGCGGTCCCGGCCCCGCAGGCCACCGACGACCGGTCGCAGGGCGACCCGCTGCTGACCGCGTCGCGGTCCACCCGCCCCGCGCCGCCGCCACGGTCGGCGCGGTTCCCGGCGGTCGGGGACACGTTCTGCGGGTTCAAGCTGGTGGGCGAGCTGGGGTCCGGGGCGTTCGCCCGGGTCTTCCTGGCCGAGCAGACCGCGCTGGCCGGCCGGCCCGTCGCCCTCAAGGTGACAACCCGCCCGACCCGCGAACCGCAACAGCTGGCCAAGCTCCGGCACACCAACATCGTCCCCATCTACTCGGTCCACGACGACGCGCCGCTGCAAGCGGTGTGTATGCCGTTCCTCGGCCAGCAGACGCTCGCCGACCTGGTCAGGGAGTACCGCGCCACCGGCGTCTTCCCGGGGACCGCGGCCCTCTCGACGACTGTGGCGCAGGCCGGCGGCACGACCCTCAACTCGGCCACGAAGTCGGGGCTTCATCCGGCCCTGCCGCCTACAGCTCCCATCGCCGCTCAGACCGCCGACACCGACCCCGCCGACGCGACCCACCCGGCGCTGGTCCTGCGGCTAGTCGCCCGGCTGGCCGACGGGCTGGCCCACGCCCACGAGGTCGGCATCCTCCACCTCGACCTCAAGCCCGCCAACGTCCTCCTGGCCGACGACGGCCAGCCGCTCTTGCTCGACTTCAACCTCGCCTACGACGTGCGGACCGGCGACCGCGAGCGGACCGGCGGGACGCTGCCGTACATGGCCCCGGAGCAACTCGACGAGTACGTCGAGCGCGGCACCGCCCGGGTGGACCACCGTACCGACTTGTACGCCCTCGGGGTGCTGGTCTTCGAGCTGCTGACCGGCCGGCACCCGTTCCCGGTCCCGCCGGGCACGAAGGCGAACCCAGGCGCGATGGCCAAGGCCCGCCGCGCCGGCCCGCCGTCGGTGCGGGCACTCAACCCGGCCGTCTCCCCGGCGGTCGAGTCGATCGTGCGGACGCTCCTTCAGCCGGAGCCAGCCCATCGTTACCAGTCGGCGCGCGACCTGCTGACGGACCTGGACCGGCACCGCCAGAACCTGCTGCTGGCAATCGCCCCGGACACGTCGCTGCCGGAGCGGCTGCGCAAGTGGCGGCGGCGTAACCCGCGGCTCTTGGCGCACCTGCTGCTCGCCGGGGTGGTGCTGACCGCCGGCGGGCTGGGGGTGGCGGCGTTCCGCGAGGCCCACGCCCGGGCCGGCGCGGAGGCGAGCAGCCACGCCCGGTCGGTCCACGACGAACTGGCCCGGCTGCGCGTCGGGCTGACCTCGCGCAACGACGTCAAGGGACGCGCCGCGGCGCTGGAGCGCGGCCGTGAAGTGCTGGCCGCCTACGGGCTGCCGGGCGACGCCGACTGGGCGGGCCAGCCGCGGGTCCGCATCCTCCCCGCGGCGGACCGGGCCACTCTCGGCGACGACCTGGGCGAGTTGGCCCTGCTGATGGCCCACGCCGAGTGGCTGAGCGGCCGCGCTGAGCCGGCGCGGGCCTGGAACCGCGAAGCCGAGTCGTGCTACGCCGGCCGCGCCGCGCCGGCCTTCCTCACCGCCCAGCGCGAGATGCTGACCGACGAGCCGTCGCCGGTGGCGATCGACCTGGAGCAGGCGTCGGACACCGACCTGTACCTGGACGCGGCGACGCTCACGGCCTGCGGGCGCTTCGCCGACGCGATCAAGCCGCTGCTGGAGCTGACTCGCCGCGACCCCGCGCACTACGGCGGCCAGTTCCTGCTCGCCGTCTGTCGCCAGGAGACGCTAGACCTGCCGGCGGCGCTAGAGCGCTACCAGGTGGCCCAGGCGCTGGCCGAGTCCGACCCGAGGCCGGCGTACAACCGCGGGCTGATCCTACTGCACGCCGCCAAGGCCGACCGGAAGAAGTACCGCCGGGCCGAGTCGGAGTTCACCGACGCCATCCGCCGTGACCCGACGCACGCCGACTCGTACAAGCACCGGGCCATCGCCCGCACCGCGCGGCCGGACTACCAGGGCGCCGCGGACGACCTGACGAAGGCGCTGGAACTCGGGGCGGCGGCGATCCAGGTCCATTACCTGCGGGCCGGGGTGTACGCCCGGCTCGGAGACAAGGCGGCCGCGGAGGCCGACCGCACGGCGGCGTCTGCGCTGACGCCGACGGACCCGATGGACTTCGTGGTCCGCGGCACCACCCGGGTGAAGGGCGACCCGGCTGGGGCGCTGGCGGACTTCGAGAAGGCAGCCGAGCTGAACCCGCACTACCTGCAAGCCTGGCAGAACCAGGCGCACGTCCTGGCCGAGGTGCTCGACCAGCCGGCGCAGGCGCTGGCGGCGATGGACCGGGCGGTCGAGTGTCAGCCGGACTTCGCGCTGGCGCGGACCGGGCGGGCGGTGCTCTACGCCCGGCTCGGCCGGCGGGACGACGCCCACGCGGACGCCCAGAAAGCGCTGAACCTCTCCGAGGAGCCGCTGGTGACGTACCAGGTGGCCTGCGTGTACGCCCTGACCGGGGCGACGCACCCGGCCGACCGGGAGCGGGCGATCGGGTACTTCCGCAAGGCGCTGCGAGACGGGTACACGGAGTTCGGGACGATCGAAGCGGACCCCGACCTGAAGGCGATCCGCGGCCTGCGCGACTACCGCGACGCGCTCGACGCGGCGAAGAAGCTGGCGAAGTAGTGGCTGGAATGTAGTCCGCTCGCTCCGCGAGCGGTTTGGCGAAGACCGCTCGCGGAGCGAGCG
>DASSAT010000849.1:0-9732 GCA_035699305.1 Fimbriiglobus sp.
ACTTCCGGCGTCAGCCGGGCGGCCAGGTGAAGTCCCGGCCGCCCAGCAGGTGCAGGTGCAGGTGCGGGACCGTCTGCCCGGCCCGCTCCTCACAGTTGACGACCACCCGGTAGCCGTCGGAGATGCCGAGTTGCTTCGCCAACTTCGCCGCGACGACGTGCAGGTGGCCGAGCAACGCCTCGTCCGCGTCGGTGATGTCGGCGTGGGTGCGGACTACCTTCTTCGGGATGATGAGCACGTGGACCGGCGCCTGCGGCCGAACGTCGTGGAACGCCAAGCACCGGTCGTCCTCGTGGACTACCTTCGCGGGGATCTGCTTGTCGATGATCTTCTGGAAGATGTTGTCCGCCATCATGGCCATGGCAGCCCCTCCGGGGAAATCCCAAATCACAAACACCAAATCCCAACCAAAACCGCCTCGAACCACCTGTTCAACTCCCCGGTGTGGATTGTATTGTTTGGGATTTGGGATTTGGGATTTGGGATTTGGGAGTCGCCGATGTGGGTGGTCGGGATCGACGAGGCCGGGTACGGGCCGAACCTCGGACCGCTGGTGCAGGCGGCGGTCGCGGTCCGGCTGCCGGACGGCGACCCGGCGGGGTGGACGACGCTGCGGCCGCACGTCCGCCGGTGCGCGGACGGGACCGACAAGCGGGCGCTGATCGACGACTCGAAAAAGGTCCACTCGGGGGCGAACGGCGTTGCCCGGCTGGAGCGGGGTCTGACATCGGTGGTCGGGGTGCCGACCGGGCCGCTGGGCGACTGGCTGGGGAAGATCGCGCTACCCGGGATCACCGGCGAGTTGGCCGGGGAGTCGTGGTACGACCCGGCCGACGCGGTGCCGCTGGGGTCGGAGTCGTGCCCCGACCTACGGCCTGCGCTTTCAGAGCTGCGGGTCGAAGCCCGGGTGGTGGCGACGAGCCTGATCTGCGCGCCGCTATTCAACAAGGTGGTGGCCGGGTCGGGGTCGAAGGGGACGGTGCTGACGGCGGGGGTGTGCGGGCTGCTGGGTGCGGTCGCGCGGTCGGTGCCGGTGGGCGAGCCGGTGCTAGTGCAGATCGATCAACTTGGCGGCCGGCGGTTCTACGGCCCGTTGTTGCAGGCGGCGTTCCCGGACTGCTGGGTGACGGCCGAGGCGGAGGGGGCCGACGAGAGCCGCTACCGGGTGGAGGCCGACGGCCGGGAGGTGCGGGTGGTCGTTCGTCCGCGGGCGGACGGCGAGGGTGTCTCGGTGGCGCTGGCGTCGATGCTGGCGAAGTACCTCCGCGAAGTGTGCATGAGGCAGTTCAACCGCTTCTGGGCGCGGCACGTCCCCGACCTGAAGCCGACGGCCGGCTACCCGACGGACGCGCGGCGGTTCTTCGAGGCCATCCGCCCAGCGATGGCGAAGCTGGGGATCGCGGAGGAGGCGGTCTGGCGTGTCAGGTGACGGGCCGGTGAGATGACCGGCCTGAGGCCCGTCGTCTTCTGTCGCCCCAACGGGGCGACCCTGCGCACCCGGGTCGCCCCGTTGGGGCGACAAAAACAGACTGACCACCACAATTAAATACTGCAACCTCCTCTGGCGTGGGTCGGCGCTTGACACGCCGCTTTCTGAACTTATGAACACTGTGGGTAAGCAGGTGCGATCTTATGCTAGGACGGGGATCAGATTGCCACATTGCCACCTTCCGAAGTGGCAATCTGCCCGCCGATTGAGGTGGTAACAGAAGGTGGTGGTCAGGGCGTCAGACCGACACACAAAAAATGTGGCGGTCTGACGCCCTGACCCCCGCCGCCGAGTGTTTGAACCGCCGGCATCAGGGCCGAACTCACACTATGCTTGGGGGCGTTAACTCCTCTTAACACGGACTCCCGACCGCCGATGTCGTCTGCCCCATCCGTTCGGCTCGAACCCGGCTCCCCGTCCGCTGCTCGGCGGTGGCTCGTGCCCGTCGCCGGGGGACTGCTCATCGCCGCGATCCTCGGCTGGCTCGGGCACCGGTTCTACACCGACCCGACGTTCCTGCCGCCGGACGACTTCACGGCGTTCTGGGGGGCCGGGCGGGTGCACGGGACCGGCGGCGACCCCTACGACGGCGAGCAGCTGTTCCCGATCCAGAAGGCCGCGGGCTGGGACCGCGACCGGCCGAACATCAACTGGGTGCCGCCGTGGGGCTTCACGGTGTTCACGCCGTTCGGGATGCTGCCGGCGCGGACCGCGCAGCTTCTGTGGCTGGTCGGCCAAGCCGCCGTCATCGTCGGGTGCGCGGCCGCGGCGTGGCGTGCGTACGGCGGCGCCCCCCGGCTCCAGGGGTGGGCGGCCGCCGCCGCCCTGGCGTTCTTCCCGGCGATGTACCTGCTGCGGTGCGGGCAGAACACCGGGTGGGTGCTGCTCGGGCTGACCGGACTGCTCGTCGCGTCGGCCACGGGCCGGCCGTGGCTGGCCGGGCTGGCCGCCCTGGTCGCCCTCAAGCCGCACATGTTCGTGCCGCTCTGGGTCGTGCTGGCCCTGGACGCGACCCGGTCCCGGCGGTCGGCCGCGCTGCTCGGCTGGGGGGTGCTGGTCGGGGCGGTGATGACCGTCGCCCCGCTGGCCGTCAATCCGGACGTCTGGGGGCAGTACTTCGACACCCTGGCCCGCCCGCAGTCGGACTCCCACCCGGCGCTGTCGGGATGGCAGCCGCCCTTGATTGGGTACTACGCCCGGGCGGCCATCGACCCGACGAAGTTCTGGATTCAGGCGGTGCCGACCGCCATCGCCCTGGCCGCGACGCCGATCTACTGGTGGTGGCGGCGGCACCGGTGGGACTGGCCGGTCGAGCTGGCGCGGCTGGTCCCGGTCGGGCTGATCGCCGCGCCGTATGGGGCGTGGCCGTATGACCAGATCGTGCTGTTGATCCCGCTGGCGGCGATCGCGGCCCGGCTGGCCCGGTTCGGGACGCGGACCCAGATCGCGGTGGCGGCCGCGGTCTACGTGGCGTGCGACGGGGTGGCGCTGGCCAGCCGGGCGGCCGAGTCGTTCGTCTGGACGACCCCGGCGGTCCTGCTCGGCTATCTTCTGGTCGAGCGGTACGTCGGCCCGGAGCGCAAGCGATGATTGCATCCGGCTGGTGGGCGGTGGGCCTGCTGGCGTCGGCCCCGGCCGCCCCGCCGACGGTCTTCCCGCCGAACGACTTCGTCGAGTACTGGTCGGCGGCGCGGGTCCACGCCCGGGGCGGCGACCCGTATGACGGCGTCCAGCTCCTGCCGCTCCAGCGGGAGGCGGCCGGCGACCCGGGGAAGACCGAGGCGACCATGCTCTGGACGCCGCCCTGGACGCTGCCGCTGTACACGCCGTTCGGCCTGCTCGAACCGCGGGCCGCCCACCTCGCCTGGCTGGCGGCGCAGGTCGGGTGCGTGCTGCTGTCCGCGTGGCTGTTGTGGCGCGTGTACGCCCCGCGCGCCCCGACGAGTTGGCCCGGGCGGGCGGGGTGGGGCACGATCCCGGTCCTGGTCGCCGCCGCGTTCGCGCCGGTCTGGTGGATGGTGTGGTACGGCCAGAACACCGGGTTCGTGCTGCTCGGGGTCGCCGGGTTCGTGTACCTGCGGGCGCGGGGCCGGCCGGGGCGGGCGGGGGCGACAGCGGCGCTGACCGCCATCAAGCCACACCTGCTGGCACTCTTCGGCCTGGCCCTGCTGCTCGACGCGGCGACTCGACCGGGCCGGCGCGCGCTGCTCGGTGGGGTAGCAGTGCTGGTGCTTCTCGCCGTCCTGGCCCTGGTGCCGGACCCCGACGTCTTCCGCGACTTCGCCGCCGCCCTCCGCCGGCCGCGGAGCGCGGAGACGGTCCCGCTGGCTCAGTGGCAGGTGCCGACCCCGGGCTATTACCTGCGCAAGGCGGTCGCCGGCGACCGGCTCGCGGCCGACGCCGGGGCTTTGTTCTGGGTGCAGTTCGTGCCGCTGGCCGCCGGCGTCGCGCTGCTCGGGCCGTACTGGTGGGCGCGGCGGCGGACCTGGGACTGGGCGACGGAGGCGCCGCGGCTGGTCTTCGCGTCGGTGCTCGTCGCGCCCTACGGGGCGTGGATGTTCGACCTGACCGTGCTGCTCGTCCCGGTCGTGGCGGTGTTCGCCCGGCTGGCCCGGTCGCCGCGACTCGTCCCGGTCACGGCCGCGGCGGGGGCGTTCGTCCTGCTCTCGGTCGCCACCGTCATTCCCCCGGGCCGGTATCGGGACTGGTTCGGGGTGCAACCGTACCTGCACCACTACGTCTGGTACGCCCCGGCCGTCCTCGTCTGGTGCGGGTTCGTTACGCACCTCGCCCGCCCGGCGGTTAATCCCCCGACGGAGGACCATTCGTAGAATGACCCGGCCGGGGCCGCCCGATCGCACTCGCCCCGGCCGCACCGGGGGGACGCGACATGGCCGACGGCGAACATCGGGTGGTCATCATCGGCGGCGGGTTCGGCGGCCTGTACTGCGCCCGGGCGCTGCGCGGGTCGCCCGTCCGGGTCACGCTGATTGACCGCCGCAACTTCCACCTGTTCCAGCCGCTGCTCTACCAGGTCGCCACCGGCGGGCTGTCGCCGGCCAACATCGCCGCCCCGCTGCGGTCGATCCTGCGCAAGCAGCCGAACACCCGCACCCTGCTCGCCGAGGTGAGCGGGTTCGACGCCGCGACGAAGCTCGTGCAGATGGCGGACGGCGAAACCGTCCCGTACGACACGCTGGTGCTGGCGACCGGTTCGACACACCACTACTTCGGCCACGACGACTGGGAGCCGTTCGCCCCGGGGCTTAAGACCATCGAGGACGCGACCGAGATTCGCAAGCGGGTGCTCTCGGCGTTCGAGAAGGCCGAGCGCGAGCCGGACCCCGAGGTCCGCAGGCGGCTGCTGACGTTCGCGGTAGTCGGCGGCGGGCCGACCGGCGTCGAGATGGCCGGCAACATCGCCGAACTGGCCCGCGTGACGCTGCGGACGGACTTCCGCGCCATCGACCCGGCGGCTGCCCGGGTGGTGCTGGTCGAGGGCCAGCCGCGGGTGCTGCCGATGTTCGTCGAGAAGCTCTCCGGCCGGGCGCTGGCGATGCTCCAGGACCTGGGCGTCGAGGTCCACGTGGACTGTCACGTCACCGCCGTCGGTACGGACCACGTCGAGTTTCAGTGCGACTCCGGCAAAGCCCCGCCGCAGCGCGTCGAGACGACGACAGTGGTCTGGGCGGCGGGGGTGAAGGCGTCGCCGCTGGGGCGGAAGCTGGCCGAGACGCTCGGAGCCGGCGTGGAGGTGGACCGCGCGGGCCGGGTGACGGTCGCCGCGGACTGCTCGGTGCCCGGCCACCCGGATGTCTTCGTGGTCGGCGACCTGGCGCTGTTCAAGCAGGCCGACGGCAAGCCGCTGCCCGGTCTGGCCCCGGTGGCGATGCAGCAGGGCAAGTACGTGGCGAACGTGATCGACCGCCGCTTGCGCGGCAAGTCGCCGCCCGCACCGTTCCGGTACTGGGACCGCGGCACGATGGCGACCATCGGCCGCAACCGGGCGGTGGCGGACGTTCACTGGTTCCGGTTCAGCGGGTGGTTCGCGTGGCTGGCGTGGCTGTTCGTCCACATCCTGTACCTGGCGAAGTTCGAGAACCGATTGCTGGTGGTGATCCAGTGGTTCTGGAACTACGTCAGCCGCAACCGCACCGCCCGGCTGATCACCGGCCAGCACGCCCTGGACGAGTTGTCGGTGCGGCGGGAGGCGACGGCCGACGGCAAGCCGGCCAAGACGTGGAACTGACCGCCCTGGGACCGCGGCCGTCTCGGCCGCTCTTGCTCCGCGCGTTGGGGGCATCTGACGACATCCGAACGCCTTGACTTGCCCAACAAGAGCGGCCGGGACGGCCGCGGTCCCAGGGATGAGACCCCATGCCGACGCCGCGACCCGTCGCGCTCGTCACCGGCGCCTCGGCCGGGATCGGCAGGGAGTTGGCCCGGCGGTTCGCCCGCGGCGGTCACGACCTGGTCCTGACCGCCCGCCGGGTGGACGAACTGCGGACGCTGGCGGACGAACTCCGCGCCGCCGGGGTCACTGCCCACGTCGTCCCGGCGGACCTGTCCGACCCGGCCGCGCCGCGCAAGCTGTTCGACGAGATCGCCGCCGCCGGCCTGACGGTCGATGTGCTGGTGAACAACGCTGGGTTCGGGGTGTACGGCCCGTTCGCGGACGCCGACCCCGACCGGCTGCTGGCGATGGTGCGGGTGAACGTGCTCGCTCTGACGGAGCTCTGCCGGCTGTTCATTCCCGGGATGGTGGCCCGCGGCCGGGGGCGGGTGCTGAACGTGGCGTCCACCGCCGCGTTCCAGCCGGGGCCGCTGATGGCCGGGTACTACGCCACCAAGGCGTATGTGCTCTCGTTGTCGGAGGCGCTGGCGCACGAGTTGCGCGGGACCGGGGTGACGGTGACGTGCCTATGCCCCGGCCCGACCCGCACCGAGTTCGCCGCCGTCGCGGCGATGGACGGCTCGAAGCTCTTCGACAGCCCGAACGTCGCGGACGCGGCCTCCGTCGCCGAAGTCGGCTACCAGGCGTCGATGCGCGGCCGGCGCGTGGCGATCCCCGGTGTTCTCAACCGACTTGGGGTATTCAGCACGCGGTTCGCGCCGCGATCATTTTTGATGCGGATCGTGGAACGAATCCAGGCCCGGCGGAAGGGGTGAGCCATACTCGTCTAGCCACCGGCGGAAGTTGACGACCTCGGCGGTCAGCCCGTGGGCGACGGCGGGGAAGTGCGGATCGACCCACCCGTGGGCGGCCGCCTCATCCCAGGGCGTGTCGGGCGGCACGTCTACCGACTTGAGCAGGACGAGCCGCGACGCGCCGCCGACGACTGCGGCCCGTGCGGCTATCGAATCCGACGTGACGCTCCAGGAGTAGGGGAGCGAGCAGGGGCAGCCGTCGTCGGCGAGGGCGAAGTCGTAGCAGTCGAGGATTGTCAGCCCGTCCCGTTTCAGGAACGCGGACAGGAACAGGGCACTGACCGAGAGCGAACGCAAGGCGAGCCAGTGGGTCGCCTCGTCGCCGAGGTGATGGATGCGGTCGTAGTCGCGGACAGCGTCGGTGAACCGCCCGCCGCCGGGGATGAGCCAGACCGGCCCGGCCCGTAGTAGCGGGTCGAGATAGTGATTCAGCCCCGGTCCCAGATGCGGGTGGTCGAATAGGCTGCCGCTAACCTTCACGACGATCACGGGCACTCCGGGGTTCTTGTAGGTCGGGTCGCGTCTTCGAGGCCCGACGTGGCGCGGATGTCGGGCCTCGAAGACTCGACCCACCCTACAAGAGGGTCACGGCCGCCGCTCCGTGGCGAGGACGGCCAGCGCGTACGCCGGGGCGCAGGTGGCCACGGCCGGACCGAGCTTGTCGGACAGGAAGATCGGAGACGGGTTCAGGTCGGCAAGCCCCTCAGGCTCCAACAGCCGCCGGGCGGCGAACTCGCCGGAGCCGGACGCGATCACGCGGACCGTTCGAGCTTTCATCCACCCACGCTCTTGCCGGTCGCGGTCTCGGACCCGGCCGGCAACGATGCGGACGTTGTACCGGATACTGTCGAGGACCTTCGCCTCGACTCGGGAGGCCAGGTCGGAGGCAGCCTCTTCGGACGTGAGTTCGGGGTCGCTGCACAGCATCCGGCTCAGCCGGGCGTGGGCGTGCGTTCGCGTCGCGGGTCGGCCGTCTGCCGTGTCCGTGTCCTGCGGGTCGTCGGGGTGGAGTCCCAGCATGAGGTACACGTCCAGCGTGGTGGCGAACAGCTCCGCGGCGCATTGCACGCCGAGCAGGGCGCAGAGCGGCGTCCGCCGCACCCCGACGTAGAGGAGTTCGAGCGATTCGAGGCGGTCCGGGTCCGTCTTGCCCTCCGGGACCGGCTCGCCGTCGTAGAGCGGGATCACGTCGGTCGTGGTCGATCCGATGTCGAGCAGGAGGGCCGGGCCGTGCGCGACGTATTCGCCAGCGAACGTCGCCAGGGCGTGCCAGTTCGCAGCGGCGACCTTCAGGTAGTCCGTCCGTGCCTCCTCGACGTTCACGAACTTGCCGTCCGTGCCCCAGACGCGGATCGGGTAACTGCGCGAGACGTTCTGCACCGCGGTCAGGATCGCGTTCACGCCTTGCCGCTTCGTCTCGTAGCAATCGCACAGCTCGCCGGTCATCGTGACCGCGAACTCCTCCGCATCCGGGAACTTCGCCGCCAGCCCGGCGAGAGCGGCCGGCAGCTTGTCCGGTTGCTTCCAGAGCGGGAACGGCACCGAGACGGCCCGCCTGTCGGCGGTCGCTGCCTTCAGGTTCGCCCCGCCGATGTCCAGTCCTAGAACAACCGATGGCATGGTCCCTCGAAGATACAGAGTCCCGGCATGGCCCGCTACCTCGTCGGCATCGACCTCGGCACCACCAACTCGGCTCTCGCCTACGCGGACGCCCAGGCCAAGATCAAGGGCGGCCGGGTGAAGCTGCACACGTTCGAGGTGCCGCAGCTCGTCGCCGCGGGGGAGGTGGCGCCGCGGCCGCTGTTGCCGTCGTTCCTGTACATTCCGGGGCCGCACGACCTGCCGCCGGGGGCGGTGGCGCTGCCGTGGAACAAGGACGCGGCCGAGGCAGTCGGGGCGTTCGCCCGCAACCACGGGGCGCGGGTGCCGGGCCGGCTGGTGTCGTCGGCCAAGTCGTGGCTGTGCCACCCGGGGGTGGACCGCACGGCCCCGCTGTTGCCGTGGGGGGCGCCGCCGGACGTGCCCCGGCTGTCGCCGCTGGAGGCGTCGGCAAAGTACCTCAAGCACATGGTGGACGCCTGGAACGCCGCCCCGGGCCGCAAGCCGGAGGACCGGCTCGAAGACCTGCCGGTCGTGCTGACCGTGCCGGCGTCGTTCGACGACGTGGCCCGCAACCTCACCGCCGAGGCCGCCAAGCAGGCGGGGTTGAAGAACGTTTCGCTGGTGGAGGAGCCGCAAGCGGCGTTTTATGCCTGGATCGGGACGCACACCGCGCAAGAAGCCGCGAAGCTCAAGCCGGGGATGCGCTGCGTGGTGGTGGACGTCGGCGGCGGGACCAGCGACTTCAGCCTGATCCGGGCCGGGGAGGAAGAAGGGGAGATCACGTTCGTCCGCGACGCGGTCGGCGACCATCTGCTGCTCGGCGGCGACAACATGGACCTCGCGCTGGCCAAGGCGGTCGAGGCGAAGATGCCATCCGGCCGCCTCGACGCGGCGCAGTTCGGGGCGCTGGTGCAGGCGTGCCGGCAGGCCAAGGAGGCGCTGCTCTCCGACGACCCGCCGGCGTCGTACCCGGTGACGGTCGTCGGCAAGGGCCGGGCGGTGGTTGCTGGCACGGTGTCGGTGAGCATCACCGCCGACGACGTGAAGCAGGCGATCCTCGACGGGTTCTTTCCCGCGGTGCCGGCCGACGCCGAGCCGGGGCGGGCGGCGCGGGCGGGGTTGCAGGAGATGGGCCTGCCCTACGTCGCGGACCCGGCGGTCACGAAGCACCTGGCGGCGTTCCTGCGGCAACAACTGGCGAGCGGCGAGGCACCGGACGCGATCCTCTTCAACGGCGGCGTCTTCACCCCGAAGGTGCTGCGCGACCGGGTGGTCGAGGTGATGCGGGCGTGGTACGGCGCGAAGTGGAAGCCGCTAGTGCTGACGAATCCGTCGCTGGACCTGGCGGTGGCGTGGGGGGCGGCGTACCTCGGGTGGCTCAAGCAGTCCGGCGGCCGGCGGATCGGCGGCGGCATCCCGCGGTCGTATTACCT
>DASSAT010000850.1:0-3828 GCA_035699305.1 Fimbriiglobus sp.
CCGCGGCGTGTGGTGCTGGAGGTGCCCGGCGGGGGCGACCCGACCCCCGACGCCTGCGCCGCGGCGGCCGGGACGTTCTCGGGCCAGCGCGGCGCGAAGTGGATCGACGGGCACTACGGCAACACGCTGTACAACCACTTCGCCGCCCCGAACCCGCCGACGTGGGACTGCGGCAACGGCAGCCACAACAAGGGGCTTTCGACGGCGCGGAGTTGCCACGCTGGCGGGGTGGGCGTGCTGAATGCCGACGGGTCGGTGCGGTTCGTGCGCGACGCGGTGCCACTGGGCGTGTGGCGGGCGATGGCCACCCGGTCCGGCGGCGAGGTGATGACGGACGATTGACCCGGCCCGGTCAACGAACCGACCCCCCGGCGGTCCGGGGGTCGTCACGGGGTCGGGGCATCAACGCCGAAGTCGCGGATGGTGAAGACCGTCCGGTAGGTCTCGATGCCGTGGCGGCGGAACAGCTCTTGCGCCCCGCGGAGGCGGTCCACCAGCGCCAGCGCCACGACCACCTCGCACCCGATCTCGCGGACGGCCTCGATTGCCTTCAGAGTTGATCCGCCCTTGGTGAACACGTCGTCCACGACGGCGACCCGGGCGCCTTTGCGGAGTCCGCCCTCGACCCGCTTCTGGGTGCCGTGGGACTTGACCTCCTCGCGGACCCAGAACCCTTCCAGCGCCCGGCCGTGGCGGTGGTAGGCGATGACGGCCGCCGCGGTCAGCGGCACCGCCCCGACCTGGAGGCCGCCGATGGCGTCGATTTGCAGGTCCTTGGTCCACTCGTAGAGGACTTCCCCGATCAGGCAGGCCCCCTCGGAGTGGACGGCGGTCATCTTGCCGTCGATGAAGTAGTCGCTGGTTTCGCCGGACGCCAGCTGGAACTGGCCGCGGCGGAACGACCGCTCCGTGAGGAGTGCCAGCAGTCGGGTCTCGGTCGGGGTCATCGGGCGGTCCATGCCGTCATTGTGGCGGCCGGGTCGCCGGCGTCCACCCGGGAGAGGAGCCTCCCTCACCCGAGCGACCCGAGCAGTTCGCCGCACGCCCGCTCGACCTCGCCGGGCGTCGCCCCGGGGTGGTGGAACGCTACCACTTCACGCAGCGCGGACCGGTACTCCTCCCGGGCGGTCGCGTACTCGTGGTGCAACCGGGCCGGGTCTTCGCCCCACCGGGCGGCGATCTCCCGGATCGGCAGCCCGTCGCCGAACCGCAGCCGCAACAGCTGCACCCGCCGATCGGCCGCTGGGCCGATCGCCTTCGCCCGCTGCTCCTGAACGTGGCCAGCCTCCTTCAGCAGTGCCCGCGCCCAGGCGCGGTCGAACGCCGCGGCCGGGCCGGTGTCGTCGGCCGCGAGGTCGGCGGGGAGCTGACCCGCGGGGCGCTTACGGGCCTCGTGCCGGCGGGCGACGGTCCGGGCCGCACCGAGCAGGAACGCTCGAAACCCGCCGGGCCGGTCGGCGTCGGCCTTGGCCAGCAGCCCGCCGGGGCGGAAGCACTCGACGAACAGGTCTTGAGCGGCGTCGTCCGGGTCGGGGGCGTGCGGCCGGCATCGCCACCGGGCGGCGAGGTACGCCGAAACGACCGGCCGGTAGACGCGGGCGAACCGGTCGCGGGCGGCCGGGTCGCCGCCGGCCGCGTCGCGGATCATCGTCCAGCAGGTGGCGTCGGGCGACAGCATCGGGCAGTACTACTTCCGCCGGCGGGGCGGAGCAGGGGCGAGTAACTCGCGGATCGGGTCCGGGGTCGCCTCCCAGGTCGCCGAGTAGGTGGCTTCGAGCGGCACGAGGGCGTGAAGGCCGCGGGCGAGGAACAACGGCAACGACGGGAGTGCCTCGCCGACCGCCGCCGTCTCGATGTAGGCGGTCAGCGGCGGGCCGGTGTCGTAGCCGACGAGCGTGAGCGGCTGGTCCGCCGGAAGTTCGAACGGCTCGTCCCGGAACTCGTCCCAGATCGCCTTGTGCAATCCCTGGGGGTCGCGCGGCGTGGGCGGGAACAGGTCGATCACCATCAGGCGGACGCCGGCGCGCAGCAACTCCACCGCCTTCTCCACGAACGACCGGATGGCATTCCGGCTGTCCTTGTTCCCCGGTGACACGATCTCGATCACCGCGACGACCCGACCCAACTGGTGCCGGATCGTGATCCGGTTGGCCTTGCGGGCGTAGGCCGCAACGTCCTCGTCGAGGGTCTTCACCACCCGCGTTCGCGGCAGGGGGGCCAAGGTCGTGGTGCCGCCAGGGCCGGGCTTCGTCTTCCCTTTGCCGCCGGTCTCAACGGCGATCACGTCCGGTTCCGGTCCGCCGACCCGCTGTTCGACGAGGGCGTAGTGGCCCTTCGGCAAGATACCGGCGTTGAGTGCGTCCTGTATGCGGACGGTCCAACTCTGGTGGAAGGCGTGGAACAGTCCGGCATCGACCCTGGTCCAGTCGTGGATCGGCATACGGCACCTCCGGGCACATCATATTACGGCGGCTACTGCGCCAATTCCCGCGGCGGGACGGCACGAGCAGTCGGTCGGGTCACGGGACCACGGTCACGGTCCCGAACTGGCGGAAGTGCTGGTCGAAGCTGAACGCGGTGGCGATCCCCAGCGATTCCATGACCGTCTTGCTGGTACAGTCGGTGAAGCTCCAGTCCTTGTCCGCGAACCGCCGGAACACGTCCCACCCGGCGGCGACCTCGGCCGGGGTCAGGTAGTGGACGGCCGCAGGGCTGTTCGGGCCGAACATCGTCGCCTCCCAGTCGAGAGCCTCGTCACCCTGTCCGCGGCTCCGCGGCAGAGTGAGCGTTTCGTCGATCACAAAGTCGGAAGTGAGCAACTGCCCGGGGTAAGCCTTCAGCCAGGTGTTCGCCCGGTGGTGGTTCTGGTCGCCGGGAACGAGGATGGCGAACCAGGCACTCGTGTCAACGAACGTCACCGGGGTCTCCTGGCCGGCCGTAGAGGATCGCGTCCACGTTCTCGCTCGTGTTCTCGGGCGGTCCGGGCTTGTAGGACCGGGCGATGATCTCCTGAATGCGGGCGTATAACTCAGCCCGCATCAGCTGCGAAGCCGGCGGCGGGGCGGCGGGGACGACGGTCAGGCGAACGGCGGTGCCGACCGGCAGATCGACCGGCTCGTCCGGGACGAACACGCGGCCGTCGTAGTGGGCGGTAACGGTCATCGGGTGAGCCTCCGGGTCGATGGGCACGCGGCTGATTATACCCCACGGCCGCGGCTGCCGCCTCACCGCCCGCAGCCGGGCGGAGAACAGCCGCACCACCTCATCCTGTTCGACCCGCCTCTTGCGCCGTTTGCCCATTGCAGCCCCCTCCCTGGGATCGCCACGGGAGGGGTGTTGCCGCGGCTTTCAGAACCAGATTTGGCAACATACCTTTGTCAGTGCTAGAGTTCGATACTCGCCCGCGCGCGACGGCTGAGGGCAACAGCAAGACGACGCAGCCGGCGGTGATCGGGCAACCCGCACTCGATCCCGGCCGCGCCAGACTGCCTGACCGCGCGCCTGTGGCCCGATCACTCGCTTGTAGATGAGTTTGGAGCAGCAGGTATGGCGACGGCACCCGACTACTACGAAGTCCTCCAGGTCTCACCGAACGCCGACGGGGAGGTCATCCAGGCTGCGTACAAGCGACTGGTGGAGAAGTGGCACGCCGAGCGACAGCCCGGCGACCCCACCGCCTTCGGGCGGCTAGTGCATTTTCAGGCGGATAGTTGTGTAAGGGGTTCCAGGTGTTCGCAGCCGTAGTAGTCGCACACGCGGGTTCGGACCTCATGGGCCGCGAGCAGACGCTCCGGTTCAACGATGGCCCGCTTGCCGTGGGCCCACTTC
>DASSAT010000851.1:0-8428 GCA_035699305.1 Fimbriiglobus sp.
TCCAGCACGCCGTCGAGCGTCCAACTCCGGCCGACCGCGGGGTGGGGTTCCGACGCGAGCAGGTGCTTCTCGCGGACGAACCGCGGCAGGTGGTCGCGCGTCACCGGACCGGCCTCCGCGCGGCGGACGGCCTGCCCCAGCTCGTCGGCCAGCTCGCGCAGGTTCGCCGGCCAGTCGTAGGACCGCAGCACCGGCCAGATGTCCTCGGCGATCACCGGTTTGGTTGGGAAGCGATCGAGCAACCGATCGACGACGGTTGGCAAATCATCGAGCCGTTCCCGCAGCGGCGGGACGCGCAGCTCCAGCACCGCCAGCGCCGTGTGGAACAGCGGGATCAGCCGGCCACCCCGCACCTCGTCGGCCGCCGTTCGTGTCGATCCGCAGATGAGCCGCGGCAGGTCGGCCTTGTCGGCGGTGAGCCACCCGGCGAGGCGGTCTTGCAGGTTCGCCGGCAGTGCGGCCGGGTCTTTCAGGTACACGGTCCCGAGCTGGCCGGACCCGGCCAGACCGCCCTTGCCGAAAAGCAGGCTCTCGACAAGGGCCGGCTGAAGCCCGGCGCAGTCCAGCCCGAGGAACGCCTTCTCGCGGGTCGGACCGTTGTGGTGGATCACCCGTGCCAGCGTCTCCTTGCCGGTGCCCGGCTCGCCGACAATCCACACCGGGGCCGTCACCTGCGCCGCGAGTCGAACCTGACTGAGCAACCGCTCGGAAGCCGTCGAAGACCCCGCGAACAGCTCGAAGGGATAGGCCGCCGCGTGCTTCCGCCGCAGGTCCGCCAGCGCCGGCGACACCTTCGGCCCGCCGCGGACGGGCTCGCCGACCGGCGCGACAAGTCCGATCACGCCGAGCATCCGGCCGTCGCCGGGCAGCGGCACAAACGTCACGTCCCACCACGGCGGCCCGACCTCGGCCGGCGGCACCGGGCGGCGCGACCGGGCCGTCTGCCCGGCCCACACCTCCGGCGGGGCGGCCAGCACCTGCCCCAGCGGCGACGCCGACCGCCGGGCCGACACCCGCATCCCGCGGACCTTGGCCAGCGGCTTGCTGGTCAGCTTCTCCCACGCCGGGTTGGCGTACCGCAGCCGGCGGGTCGGGCCGACGACGAACACCGGCACCGTCGCCTTGTGGAAGAACGCGCGCCACGCGAACCGCGGGCGGTCGTCGGGCTCCGGAGGTGCGGGGTCGGACATGACTACCCGGGTGACGGGGCGGGGGCTTCCGTGTTATCTTGCCACGCCGGGCCGGGCCGGGCCAGTCGGGAAAGCGAGCGGGGGGCGTAAGCCCCCCGAGTAATCGCCATCCAGTGCGGCAGGTGTCGCGTCCGTAGGAAGCGGCTGGACCGTTGCCGTGTCAAACTCGGGGGCCTGACGGCCCCCGCTCGCTCGGTTGAACGGACGCGATAGGCCACCGACTAGCATTACCCTTGCCCCAGCCGGCGGACGATCGCCTCCCGAACCCGCTTGCTAAGACCGTCCCCCGGCACCTCTCGCCCGGGGGATTCCAGGAATCCGCGCACCTCATCTCTCACCCGCTCAGTACTCCCGCATAGGCTCGCCAGAACTTGCGCTGCCACACCTTCACCCTCCCGCGAGAGGCCGAGGAGCAGATGTTCGGTGCCCACGTAGTTGTGGTTGAGGTTGTGGGCCTCCTCGATGGCGTACTCGATCACCTTCTTCGCCCACGGGGTCTGGAACCGACGTCCCGCAGACCTACCCCGACCGGCCCCCGGCTGGACGATGCGTTCGACCTCCAGCCGGACCTTGCGGAGGTCCACATCCAGGTTCTTGAGCACGTTGGCCGCGACGCCGGACCCCTCCTTCACCAGCCCGAGCAGGATGTGCTCGGTGCCGATGTACTCGTGGTTGAACCGCTGCGCCTCCTGGTTGGCGAGTTGCATCACCTTCCGGGCGCGGTCCGTGAAACGCTCGTACACGGCGGAAGCCCTCCCCGGCCTGTGGGACGTGCCGCCCCATAGTACCGCGCCGCCGGCACGTCAGGGGAGCCGCAACAGCACCCGGCCGGTGGACGGGTCGGTGACTTCGACCCGGCTACCCGGGCGGAGCTTCGTCGGGAAGAGAACCAAGTTCCGCCGCGCCGGCGACTGGGCAGAGTAAGAGTCTGTCCCATAAGCCCGGTTTTGCCTTGTGAAATTGCCGCGAAACAAGGCGTTTTCGGGGCTTATGGGACAGACACCTAGTCCAGTTGAAGGCGGTCACGAGCGTCCGCTGCGCGATGGCCTGGTAGCCCGGCCCCCACTTCACGGTGCGCTTCTTCGAGTCGATCCGGGGCTTGGCCTTGTGCGCGAGCCACTCGTTCACGTGGATCGGCTTCAGCTCCCCGAACGTCTTGTCGCCGAACCGCTCGACCGCCGAGGTGCAGGTGTCGAGCAGGATCGGGAGCGACCGGGCTTGGCCGTTGCGCTCCAGGTGCTGGCCGTAGAGGTCCGCGACGACCCGGACGGTAAGAATTCCTGATTATTTCCCGATACAGAACCGCCTGAAGATGCGGTCGAGCAGGTCGTCGGTGTAGACCGCCCCGGTCATCTCGCCGATCTGGTCGAGCGCCTCGCGCAGGGCCAGCGCCAGCAGCTCCGGCGGGTCGTCCTCGCAGGCGTGCTCGTGGGCGCGACGCAGTGCCATTGTCGCCGCCTCGACGTGCGCCCGACATCGGCTCTGGCTCGGGGCCAGCGCAGGCCGGGCTAGCGCGGCGACCCGCTCCGTCAGGGCTGCGCGGAGGGCGTCGGTGCCGCCGGGGGTCTGAATAGAGGTCAGAAGACAGAAGTCAGAGGTCAGACAAAACCGCACAGCCTCCTCCGTCTTCTGACTACTGACCTCTGACCTCTGATCTCTGACTTCTGTCTTCTGACCTCTGACTCCTGACTCCTGATCGCTCTTCGTCCCCACCCGCAGCACCTCCGCGCCCGTCTCGCGCAGCCGGGTCTCGTCGGCCGGGTCGAACGGTTCACCGACCGGCACGCACCACAACACCACGTCCGCCCGCCCGACCTGCTCCCGGCCGAGCCGCTGAGCTTGTTCCGCAATGGTGTCCTGCGCGTGCTGCCAGCCGGCCGTGTCGATCAGCTCGACCGGCACCCCGCCCAGGTCGAGCGACCGCGTCAGGTAGTCGCGCGTCGTCCCGGCTTGCTCGCTCACCAGCGCCGCCGGTGCGCCGGAGAGGGCGTTGAACAGGCTGCTCTTGCCGGCGTTCGGGTCGCCGACGATCGCCACGCGGACCGGCCGGCCGCTCACGGAGCGGTCATCGAGTTGCCGGCGGAGGTTCGTCAGATGGGCGATACCGGCGCCGACCCTCGTCAGCACATCCGGCCGGGCCACGAACTCGATGTCCTCGTCGGCGAAGTCCAGCGCCGCCTCCACGTCGGCCAGCAAGTTCAGCAGGTCCTCGCGCAGCCGCTCCAGCGGGCGGGTCACGCCGCCGGCCAGTTGCGCCAGCGCGCGCCGCAGGTCTGCGTCGGTCCCGGCTTCGATCACCGCCAGGACGGCCTCCGCACGGGGCAGGTCCTTCTTGCCGGCGAGGAACGCCCGCAGGGTGAACTCGCCTGGCCGGGCGGCGCGGGCGCCGGCCGCGAGCAGGTCGGCGACCAGACGCTCGACCAGCGGCGGCGAGGAGATGGTGTGCAGTTCGACGAGGTCCTGGCCGGTGTAGGTGTGCGGCGCCGGCCAGAGGTACAGGTCCGTCGGCAGCGGCGAGTGGACGCCGGACAGGTGTACGAATCCGGGGAGGAGGGCACGGCGAGCGGGGGGCGTAAGCCCCCTGTTTGAGTGCGGGTCAACAGGGGGCTCACGCCCCCCGCTCGCCGGATGATCGACGAAGACCTTCGCCACCACTTCCCGCGCCTTCAGCCCGGTGACGCGGACGATGGCCCGCCGCCCGGGACCGGGTGCCGAGGAGAGAGCGACGATGGTATCGTCCGGGTGCGGGGTCATGCCATCATCACCACCCGGCGGGGAACCAGTCCGACAGCCCGCCGACCGCCGAGAGGATCAGCATCCAGAACAGCAGCGGAACCAACACCATCACCGCGCCGATACGCAATTGCCTCCGGCCGCGGTCCGACAACAGGCCCGGGCCGAAGGCCGCATTGAGCATCAGATAGAACGCATAGAACCACAACGGCGGGAAGACGATACTGAACATCGCCGTCAGGAACAGCCGGCGGGCGTACTCGTTCCGTTCCGGGCCGGCAACCCCGGCCGATTGTTCGTCAGCGGTGACGGACGCCGGCGCCAACTCCACGTCGTCCTCCTCCGGCTCGCCAGCGGCCAGCGCCTGGCGGGTTAGTTCATCCTCGTCAAGCCCCTCGGCCGCCAGCCCGGCGCCCGCCCCGAACCGCTCGTCCAGCACCGCGGCCGCCCGCTCGGCGTCCTCCTCCCGCACCTGCACCTTGATCCCGCCGACCGCGACGGCCATCAGCCAGTCCATCGCCACGACCTCCGCGTCGGCGATCACCGCCGGGATGCCGGCCTCGTCCAGCACGTTCTTCGCCACCTCGGCTTTCGCCGCCAAGTCGAACGTGGCCACGGTCGTCAGCCGGCTCATGGTCCGTCTCCCGGGGTCATGCCCATTGTACTGCCCCGGAAACGAAAACCGCCCGCCGGGTCGGGCCGGCGGGCGGGCATCCGTTACTCCGTACTCCCTAGTCGTCCGCGCCGCCGGTCGCCTTGCCGATCGCGTCGGCCGACAGCGACAGGCTCACCGTCACGTCCTTCTCCTTGACCTTGCTCTTGAGGGTCTTGTTGATCTCGTCGATCAGCGGCTTGGCGTTGGCGTTCTGGCCGGCCACCACCGGCAGGAACCCCTTGACGGTGGTGAGCAGCCCGTCCACCGTGGCCCCGAAGTCGTCGGCCGCGTCGGCGTCCTTCATCCCCATCGCCACCTCCAGGCTGACGTCCTTCGTCAGCCGGACGGTCATGGCGAACGTCTTCAGGTTCTGAAGCTGCTTCTGCAGCTTGGCCGGGTCCACCCCGGGCAGGCCCGGCGGGATCTGCACGTCGCCGGTCTTCCCCTCGGTCAGCCCGACGGCGAACAGCGACGCCTTCTCGTCCTGCTTCTTGAGCAGCTCGGCCAGCTCCTTCTTGAGCTGCGGCTTGGCCCCCTTCTCGGCCTCCGCCAGCGTCTCGGTCACCAGCTTCTTGTCGGTGGCGGCGACGATCGTCTTCTCGTCGGCCACCGCCGCGAAGATCGGCTTGGGCGAGTTCTCCACGGTGAACTTGACCAGCTTGTACTTGCCGTCCTCGACGATGGCGATCTTGTCGCCGTCTTTCTTGGCCTCCTCCTGGGCGGCCTTGAACAGCTTCACCGGGTCGAACTTGCCGCGGATGATGAACACCGCGTTCATGTCCTCCTTGCCCTTGCCCCAGGAGCCGGCGGTCACCCGGTCCACGTCCTTGAGCGGGTCCAGGCCGAGCTTCTCCAGCATCTTCTTGGCGTCGTTGCCCTCCAGCGCCTGCTTGATCGGGCCGAGGGCGTACTTCTTGACCAACTCGGACTCGAGCACCTGGCGGACGTTGACGAACAGGACCGACTCGGTCTCGGCCGGCAGCAGCGCGTCCACATCGGCGGCGCGGGCCGGGGCGGCCAGGCCGACGGCCAGGACGGCCCCGACCAGCAAGCGACGGAACATACGAGGTCCTCTCCGGTAAAGTCTGGGATCGGGCGGGGCCGGACGGCCCCGGCTCCCGGTTATGATACTACCCGACCGGGAGTGGGAGTGTTTCAGCCGGTCCCGGCGAGGGGTGGGGCGCTCAACCCCTCCCCCCGACCCCCTCCCCGCTTCGGGGAGGGGGAGCCAGAGGTCATCCGACTTTCTTCCTCCCCTCCCCGCTTCGGGGAGGGGCCGGGGGAGGGGTCAGGCCCGCCTCACTGTCCGCCGAACCAGCCGACGTAGAAGCTGAAGATCTGCTTCTGGTCGAACGGCGACCGGGTGATCGGGTAGGCGAAGTCCAGGGCGATCGGCAGCGGCCCCAGCGCCGGCACCACCACCCGCAACCCCGCCCCGACCGACACCCGGTAGTCGCGGATCGACACGTCGTCCTCCACCGTCCCGTGGTCCACGAACGTCACGAACCACAGCTTGTCGCTGGCCATCAGCGGCAGCTGGTACTCCAGGGTGTTCAGGAACGCGAACGTGCCGCCGACGTTCAGGTTGTTCTGGTGCGGCCCGACCCCGCGGAACCCGAACCCGCGCAGGCTGCGGAACCCGCCGGCGTAGAACCGCTCGAACACCGGGGCGTTGCCGCCGGCCACCGCCACCTGACTCCGCGCCGCCAGCACGTGCTTGCCGCTGCCGTCCTTCCGCTGGAAGAGCGTGAAGAACCCGCTGTACTCGGCCGTACCGATCGGGAACTGGTAGTCGCCCAGCACCTGCTCGACCCCCAGGTCGATCACGCTGCCGGTGGTCGGCATCAGGTAACTGTCGCGGGTGTCGCGGTTGAGCCCGAGCCGCAGCCCGAGCACGGTGGACTGGCCGAGGTCGTCGCGGATCGCCGGGGTCGCCCAGTACGGCACGTCCTTGACCGTCACCCCCTCCAGCCGGGTGGTGAAGCTGGCCCGCCAGATCGGGCTGTCGGCGAACCGGTAGTCCAGCGTCGCCCGGGCGCCGACCCGGTCCTCGTTGTACTCGGCGAACATCCGGTTGTAGAAGTATCCGCTGGTGGTCAGCCCGTACCGGCTGTCGAACAGGTACGGCTCGCGGAAGGTGGCGGCGTAGCGCTGGAACTGCGTCCCCGGCATCGCCTCCAGCCGCAACTCCTGGCCGCCGCCGCGGAACGCCCGGCCGCCGAACAGGTCGTCCAGGCTGGTCGGCACCCGCAGGATGTCGAAGTTCCGCTGGTTGATCACCAGGCTGCCGTTGACCCCGGCGTCGGAGTTGACGTTGGCGGTGACGGCCACCATCCCGGTCCGCGTCTCCTTGACCCGCACCCGGATGTCCTTGAAGTTGCTGCCGTCGTCCCGCGGGATGACCTCCACCGTCGGCGGGTTGTCCGCGTCGAAGATGCCCCGGCGGATCAGGTTCATCCGCGCCTGCTCCAGCTTCGGGTACTGGAGGATTTGCCCCGGGTACAGCTTGAGTTCGTTGAGGATCACCCGCTGGGCGGTGACGTCGTTGCCCTCGATGGTGATCGTGCCGACCCGGGCCTGCTCGGGGCTAGGCTCCAACACCTGGTAGTGGACGTTGACCACCCCCGGCCGGTCCGGGACGGCGAACACCCCCTCGACCGCCTGGACGTCGTACCCGCCGTTGCCGTAGAGCTGCTTGATCCGCTCCAGGTCGGCCTGGACCACGTCCCGGTCGTACCGCTGGCCGGGCCGGAGCTTCGTCACCTTGCGCAGCCGGTCCTCGCCGAACGCTTTGTTGCCGTCGATGCGGACCGCCCCGATCTGGTACGACGGTCCCTCGACGACGTGGTAGACGACCGTCACCCGGGCCGGATCGTCGCGGTCCGGCACCACCTCCTCCCGGACCCGCGCCTCCAGGTGGCCGAGCTTGTGGTAATACTCGATCAGCTTCCGCTTGTCCTCCTCGATCATGGCCGGCTGGTACTTCTGCGACAGCGGGGTGACGACCCCCGGGATCAGCGCCCCGGAGGTGAGCAGCACCGTCCGCAGCCGACCCGCCGACGCCGCCTGGTTGCCGCGGAAATCGACCGCCTGGACGCGGACGACCGGCCCCTCGGTGATCTTCATCACCACCCGGCCGTCGGACAGCTTGCCCCCCTCGACCAACTCGACGCTGGCGAAGTACCGGCCGTCCTCGCGGAGCTTGTTGAGGACCGCCTGGACGGCGAGCTGGTTCATCGCCGGGTTGAGCGGCCCGCCCCGGCGGACCCCGGTCAGGTCGTATAGTTCTTGTTCCGAGAGGTGCTGGTGGCCGAGGAACACCACCTCGCGGACGATGTTGTTCAGCTCGACCACCTCGACGAACACCGTCACCCGTCCGTCGGCCCCGACCGCGGTGGACACCTTGACCCCGCCCGGGGCGAACCACTTGGTGTGCAGCAGCCGGCGGACGTCCTCCTGGACGACCGCCTCGTCGTAGGGCTTGCCGGGGTGGGTCCGCATCTGCGAGAGGATTTGCTCTTTCGTGAACGCCTTGTTGTGGACCGGGATGATCTCGGCGACCACCTTGCCGTCCGGCGACTCGGCCGCGCGGACCGCGACGCCGGCGAGGGCGACCAGACCCGCCAGTGCCAGCAGGCGCGGGGCGATCGGTCGGCGGTCGGACATCGGCGTTCCCCCGGTGAGCCGGCACGCATTCCCCGCGCGCCGGACGGGGCGGATACCCGACGGCGGATTTCGAGTCAAGATCGGGCGGCCGACTGCCGACAGGCGAGAAAGCGATGGCACGCGGATGACGCGGATTCCAACGCGGATTCACGCGGATAGAAAGACAGGGATAGAAAACAGGAGC
>DASSAT010000852.1:0-7092 GCA_035699305.1 Fimbriiglobus sp.
CAGCCGCGGAGCGGCGAAAGATGCGTAGCCTGGGGCGCAAGCCCCTGGTCGGCGGCACCAACATTCAGAAGCCCCGTAGGGGCGACGGAACGCGCCGCGACAGGTGCGTTCTGTCGCCCCTACGGGGCTGGGGTCAATTCTCGCTCGCGTCCAGGGGCTTGCGCCCCTGGCTACGCATCTTGCGCCGCTCCGCGGCTGAAATCAGAAGGCCCGGCTCACGCCGAGCCTTCGCGTTGGATCACTCGCTCCGCTTTAGTTGCTGAACTCTGGCCGCCGCTTGGCGAGCTGGGCCTGGAGCCGGGTGACGATGCTCGAGTGCATCTGGCTGACCCGCGACTCGCTCAGGTTCAGCGTCGCCCCGATCTCCTTCATCGTCATCTCCTCGTAGTAGTACAGGATGACGATCAGCCGCTCGTTGCGGTTCAACCCCCGCGTCACCAGCCGCATCAGGTCCCGATTCTGCAACCGGCTCGTCGGATCCTCGGCCTTCTTGTCCTCCAGGATGTCGATCTCGCGCACGTCCTTGTAGCTGTCCGTCTCGTACCACTTCTTGTTCAGGCTGACTAGGCTGACGGCCGTCGCCTCGGACACGAACGCCTGGATCTGCTCAACCGGCACCCCGAGCCGGGTGGACAGTTCCTCGTGGGTCGGCTTGCGGCCCAGCGCCGTCTCCAACTCCTTCGACGCCGCGTCCATCTTCGACTGCTTCGACCGCACCAGCCGGGGGACCCAGTCCATGGTCCGCAGCTCGTCGAGCATCGCCCCGCGGATGCGCGGTACGCAATACGTCTCGAACTTGACGCCGCGCTCCAGGTCGAACGCCTGGACGGCGTCCATCAGCCCGAACACCCCGGCCGAGATCAGGTCGTCCAGGTCCACCCCGTCCGGCAGCCGCGCCCAGATGCGCTCGGCGTTGTACCGCACCAGCGGCAGGTAGTTCTCCAGGAGTCGGTTGCGCAGCTCGACCGTGGGGCTGGCCCGGTAGTCCTTCCAGACCTGGGCGATGTCCGTCTCGACTCGGGTCACCATCGCATCCTCCCTGATGACGGCAGGCGGCCGACCCCGGCCGTGACCCGACCAGATCCCCGGTCAGGCTCCCCCGACAGCCGGCGACGCCGCGTGCATCCGACGACCGATCCGGTCCCCCGACCGGAGCGGACGGCACGACGCACGACAGCGGGATGGCTGCCTGCCAGTTCCCCCGGTGGCCCCGGGCGGGAAGGACCCGGGACCGCTTCGCCTTTATCGACCGCGATTCCGCGGGCGGATCACTCAAACCGCCGCATCCCCCGATCCACCCGCCGAACCCTCACACGCGCACCCCCGGGCGCCCGCGGCAGGTTCCCCAACCCGCGCGGGCGCGTGGCCCGGGTCCGCCGTGTCTGCGAGAGGACGGGCACATACCCGGACCGCGGCCGGGTGTCGAGAGAAAAACGCGCCGATTGCTCACCGATTCGGCCGGCCCGGCTGGCGTGGCGGCCCCCGGAAACCGGTGCTATAGTTCAGAAGCCACTCCACCATCACATTCAGGCCCGTCACGGAGGACGGCGTCATGACCATGTCTCGCTGCCTGTACACGCTGATCGCTTTCGCCGCCGCCGCCGCCTTGACCGTTGCCGCCCCGGTCCCCAAAGCCCGGCCCGGCCACAAGGCGCAACCGCCAAACGACAACGCCCTGGTCAAGGCGTACAAGGACCGGCTCGCCTTCACCCGCAGCTCCGACTGGCAGGGGTGGCCGCCCGACAAGGCGTTCGATGGCAACGCCGACACCTCCTGGTTCAGCGCCACCGGCGACACCCCGACCGGCGACAAGCGGCCGTGGCTGGCCGTCACCTTCCCGCACGACGTGGCCGTCCGCCGGGTGACGGTGCTGGGCAACCGCGAGCCGAGCAGCCCGATCGGATACTCGGCCTTGGTCGGCCGGCTGGAACTGCTGGACAAGGACGGCCGGGCGGTGATCCGGGCCGAGCGCGAGGGGAAGGGGGACCGGTCGGACTTCGACTTCGTGCTGTCGGAGCCGTTCGGCCGGGTGCGGACGGTGCGGTTCACGGTGGTCAAGGACGACACCAGCGAGGGCCGCAGCCAGACCCGGTGCGTCGGCGTCGCCGAGGTCCAGATCGAGTGATCCCTGGGACCGCGGCCGTCCCGGCCGCACCACCTTCCTGTGTCGGGAGCCTACTGCGCAGATCAGGAGGCCCCCGACTGAGGTAGCAAGAGCGGCCGGGACGGCCGCGGTCCCAGGTGTTCCGCCGGGCGAGCGGGTCTGGTAACTTCGGGCGTCACGCCCCGGAGGACCGACCATGACCCGCCCCGTGCTTGCGCTGCTGCTCTTACTCGCCCCCGGCCCGCTGTTCGCCCAGGCCGACCCGCCGGTGCTGCTCAAGCCGGACCGGGTGTTCGACAGCCTCGGCGGCGAGCCGCACCGCGGCTGGGTGGTGCTGGTGAACGGCGACACGATCGCCGCCGTCGGCCCGGCCGACGAGGTGAAGGTGCCCGACAACGCCAAGACGATCGCGCTGCCGGGGATGACGCTCCTGCCCGGGCTGATCGACGCCCACTCGCACCTACTGCTACACCCCTACGACGAGACGCCCTGGGACGACCAGGTGCTCCGGGAACCGCTGGCCGAGCGCGTCTGCCGGGCGGCCGCCCACGCCCGGGCGGACCTCTTGAGCGGGTTCACGACGCTGCGCGACCTGGGGACCGAGGGGGCCGGGTACGCCGACGTCGGCATCAAGTCGGCGATCGACAAGGGCATCGCCCCCGGCCCGCGGCTGCTGGTGACGACGCGCGCGATCGTGGCGACGGGGAGCTACGCGCCGAAGGGGTTCGCGCCGGAGTGGCGCGTCCCGCAGGGGGCCGAGGAGGCGGACGGAGCGCGGCTGCGCGAGGTGGTCCGCGACCAGATCGCCCGCGGGGCGGACTGGGTGAAGGTGTACGCCGACTTCCCGCACGGCCCGACCCGGGAGGCGCGGCCGACGTTCTCCCTGGACGAGCTGAAGCTGATCGTGGCGACGGCGAAGGACGCCGGGGTGCCAGTGGCGGCGCACGCCATGAGCAAGGAGGGAATGCGGCGGGCGGCGCTGGCGGGGGTGGAGACGGTCGAGCACGGCGACGCTGGCGACGTGGAGGTGTTCCGGGTGCTGGCGAAGCAGGGGGTCGGGTACTGCCCGACGCTGGCGGCGGCGGAGGCGTATGCCCGGTACGCCGGGTGGCGGCGGGGGACGCCGGAGCCGCCGCGGCTGCGGACGAAGCGGGATAGCCTCAAGGCCGCGCTGGAGGCCGGCGTCACGATCGTCAACGGCAGCGACATCGGCGTCTTCTCGCACGGCGACGGGGCGCGGGAGATCGAACTACTCGTCGAGTACGGGCTGACGCCGGCGCAGGCGCTCAAGGCGGCGACCAGCACAGCCGCGAAGGCGCTGCACCGGGCCGGCAAGCTCGGCGCGGTGAAGCCGGGGCTGCTGGCCGACCTGATCGCGGTCGAGGGCGACCCGACGGCGGATATCACCGCACTGCGCAAGGTGCGGCTGGTGATGAAGGGCGGCACGCTCTACAAGCAGCCGTGAGGCGAGACCTGGGCCGCCACGGAGGGCGGCCCCTACAAGACGTTCGTAGGTGCCGCCCTCCGTGGCGGCCCAGGCTCCTCCCGCAGCAGTTCGCGGACGAACGCCTGGATCGCCAGGCCGTAGGTCCAGTTGAGGACGGCCAGCGGCAAGAGCCGCGGGTTGCGCACGGCCGGCGCCAGCGACCGGGCGACGTGCCACCACCGCCGCGGACCGCCGGGTAGGACGCCGCGAGCCAGGAACCGCAACAGGTATCGCATCGTCGCCCCCGACGGCAGCCCGAACGGCACCGGCGGACGGCGGAAGTGCGGCAACTTGTTGAGCAACCGGTCGGCGATGGCCGCGTCGTCGGACACGCGGGCGATCAGGTGCCGGAACCCAACAATCAACTCGTCGTAGCTCATCCGCAGCGGCTCGACGTTGGTGCCGATCATGTTGTTCCACAGCCGGTGCGGCTCGCCGGCTGTCGGCCGTAGCCGGCCGGCACGCTCCAGGCGTTCGTAGAGCGGTGTCTTCGGCAGCGCCAGCAGCAGCCCGAGCGAGGCCAGGCCGATCCCGGACTCGATCAGGAACCGGTACTGCCGGTCGAAGACGGACCGGTCGTCGGCGTCGAAGCCGACGACGAAGCTGGCGTACACGTCCAGCCCATGCGCGTAGATCGCCCGCAGCGATTCCAGCAGGTCGGCTCGGGTGTTCTGCTCCTTCCTAGTCTCGACCAGCGCCTCCCGGCTCGGCGTCTCGATGCCGACGAAGACCCACTCGAAACCGGCCCGCTTGAGTTGAACCAGCAGGTCCGGGTGCGTCGCCACGTTGGCTGACGTCTCCGCCCCGAAGCCGAACCGGCAGCGGTGTCGGCGCTGATAGTGCGCCAGGAAGTGCAGCAGCTCCTTGCACCGCGGCAGGTGGCCAATCAGGTTGTCGTCCACGAAAAACACGCTGCGAACGCCCGCGGCGCGGAGTTGGTCCAGCTCGCGCTCGATCTGCGGCAGCGTCTTGGCCCGCGGCCGGCGGCCGAAGGTGACGATGATGTCGCAGAACTCGCAGCGGAACGGGCAGCCGCGCGAGAACTGCACCGCCGCCGTCTGGTACAGCGGCAGCTTGAGCAGGTCGTAGCGCGGCACCGGGCTGTCCGCCAGATCGACCGTACCCGTCTCCTGGTAGAGTTCCTTCGAGCAACCCCGCTCGAAGTCGGTACAGAACCGCGGCCAGGTGTACTCCGCTTCCCCCGCAACAACAGTATCGGCGAGGTCGCGGTACTCCTCCGGGCACAGGGAGGCGTAGCTGCCGCCGATGACGACGTGGCAGCCGCGCTTGCGGAAGTGTTCGGCGACGTGCCGCTGGCGGGGGAACTGGCTGGCCATGCCGCAGACGCCGACCACGTCCGCCTCGGCGCGCCAGTCGATCGGCTCGACGTTCTCGTCGAGGATGATCACGTCCCAGTGCGGCGGGGTGAGGGCGGCGACGGTCGCCAGCCCCAGCGGCGGCAGGAGCGCCCGCTTGTCCGTGGCGATGTGCCGGAACGCCCAGGAGAAGCTCCAGAAGCTCTCGGGCAGCCGCGGGTTGATGAGCAGCAGCTTCATGGGCCGGCCCGACGAGAGGGCGTCACGTCCAGACAACCGGCAAGTCGTGGAAGTCACAACCGGAAGTGTTTCATCATCGTTCCGGTGGAACCGGCGTCCCGCCTGTCCGGGCGAGCAGGGCGTCGAGTGCGGCGCTTGATCCGTGTCCGTCGCCGATCGCCAGCGTGCGCATATGTGTTACCCTGTGCGGTAAGTCACTCCGCCAGTGTAACGCCGGAGCCGAACCATGTCCGATCTCGATCGCAGGCAAGCACTCGCCGCCGCCGGGGCGTCCGCGCTCGGCTTCGCCTCGCGGCTAACTGGAGCGGAACGCCGACCCGAACTCATCAAGGCCGAGAACGAGAAACCCGGCACGACCGACTGGCAGCTCACCTACGCCAAGTTCGACCGGAAGGCGAAGTTTCGCCAGTCGCTGATCGAGGGATACTGCGACCGCACCAGCGTCCGCGCCGGGGAGAAACTCACCTTCCACATCAGCACCGCCGCGCCGACGGCCGTCACCATCGACCTGTATCGGCTCGGCTATTACGGCGGCACCGGCAGCCGACTCGTCAAGACTCTCGGTCCGGTCGAGGTTGGTCCGCAGCCGACCCCGCCGGTCGGGGAGATGCGGCTGCGCGAGTGCCAGTGGACGCCGACCGCCACGCTGGAAGTCCCGAAGGACTGGGTCAGCGGCGTCTACCTCGGCAAACTCTCCTGCCCGGCCCACCGCTATCAGAACTACGTCGTCTTCATCGTCGCCGACGACCGGCCGGCAGACTTCCTCTTCCAGTGCAGCACCAACACCTGGCAGGCGTACAACAAGTGGCCCGAGAACCACTCCCTCTACGACAACGACCGCAAGGATCACAAGCCGCACGTCTCCGGCGTCCAGGTCAGCTTCGATCGGCCGTTCGGCAAGTACCCGCAGGTCACGGACGTCCCGCTGACGCTCGGGTCGGGCGAGTTCCTGCCGTTCGAGTTCCCATTCGCGTTCTGGGCCGAGCAGCAGGGCTACGACGTAACGTATTGCAGCAACCACGACGTTCACGCGGGCGGCTTGCCGTTCGTGACGCGGGCGAAGACGTTCCTGTCCGTCGGCCACGACGAGTACTGGAGCCGCAAGCAGTACGACACCTGTATGGAGGCGGTGAAAGCCGGCGTCAACTTCGGATTTTTCAGCGGCAACACCTGCTTCATCGTGTTGAAGCAGATGCCCTCCTCCGACGGTCGGGCGGATCGCGTCATCGAGCGTGTCGGCAGCTACGGCGGCATCAGGAAGGAGGAGGAGCCTTGGGTGGCCGACCTGCCGGAGGACGCGCCGAGCGAGGCGACGCTGATCGGCGCCCGCACGGTGATCCCGTTCAACGGCTCCGGCGATTGGATCGTGAGGAAGCCCGACCACTGGATGTTCGCCGGCACCGGCATGAAGAAGGGGGACCGCATCCCCGGTCTGGTCGGCTGGGAACACCACGGCGACCCGGCGGACATTCCCGGTCTGGAGGTGGTGGCGTCCGGCAAGACGAAGACCGGCGGCGAGTCGGAATCGCACTACGCGGCGACGATCTACCCCGGCCCGAAGGGGAACACGGTCTTCAACGCGGCGACGATCTTCTGGTGTCAGGGGCTGAGCAGCCCGCCCGGGCACTGGCTGCCGTACACCCACAACGGCCGGCCGCACGGCCCCGACAAGCGAGTACAGCGGATCACGAAGAACCTGTTTGAGCGGTGGCGGGGGTAGACGGGCAACCCCTCCCATAGGCATCAAGTTTAGGAGGCGCGAGGGTACACGAGAGCGGGAAGTCCTCCCACAATCTCCGGTTAGTAACACTCGTTGACCGTGAGAGGAGCTTCCCGTGAGCATTGTAGACCGGGCGGCGGCGGCGTTGAACCAGTTGTTCGGACCGCTGGCCGACGAGGCGAGCCGGACCACCGGTGTCGTTGTCCGGCAACGCAAGTTCACGCCG
>DASSAT010000853.1:0-13575 GCA_035699305.1 Fimbriiglobus sp.
GGCCGGTCGGCGGCGCCGGGGTGCTCGCCGGCAAGCACGCTCGGCTGACCGCGGCCGGGTGCGAGTTCCGCAGCAACCACGGCAACGGTGTACTGGTCATCGAGCGGACCACGGCCGAGCTGACTGCCTGCACGTTCGAGAAGAACGGCGACGCCGGCGTGTACGCCCGGACGGCCGGCGCGGTCACGGTCACGCGAAGCGCCTGCCGGGAGAACCACACCGGCGTCTGGGTCGAAGCGGCGGCGGCCGCGGCGATCACTGCCAACGACTGCGAGCGGAACGCCGAGAGCGGGATCGTCCTGTCCGGGCACGTCGGCGGGTCGGTGGTGGTCCGCGGCAACACCTGCGCGGGCAACGGCCGGGACGGCGTCCACGTCCGCACGGCCGCCGCCCCGACGGTGGTCGGCAACACCTGCACGGTCAATCGCCGCAACGGGGTCGCGTTCACCGACCAGTCGGCCGGGACCGCCCGCGGCAACGCCTGCACGCTCAATGGCCGCCACGGCCTGCGGGCGTGCGACGACGCCGCCCCGACGCTGGAGGGGAACACCGCCGAGGGCAACGCCGGGTGCGGCATCCAGTACGAGGAGCGGGCCGCCGGCGTCGGGCGGGGGAACGTCTGCCGGGACAACCGCGGCGACGGCATCCGTCTCGATGGCACGTCCGCCCCGCAGTTGGCCGACAACGAGGCACGGCACAACGACGGCTACGGCATCGCCATCGCCGAGCCGGGGTCGAAGGCGGACGTGGACCCGAAGGGGAACACCGCCGAGGAGAACCGCGCCGGCACCGTCCTCGACCCCCGGCCGAAGAAGGGCAGCTGGTGGGGGCGGAAAGTGTAGCCAATCCGGGGCCGGACTCGGTTCGTTGCCCGGGTCGCATCCGGGAGGTACTCTCCCACCCACCTATCGCGGGGTGTCACTGGAGGAACTGAAGGAGACGTTGAATGCACTTCCTCAGGGAGTCACGCAGTTCGTGCTCCCAAAACCTGACGGTCTGGATGCCGCTCTGACTCAGCAGTTCATCCGTGTCGCGGTCCCGTTGCTGATTCCGCTCGATCTTGGCCTTCCAGAAGGGTCGGTTGACGCTGGGGACGTGACCGCATCGAGAGCAACCGTGCCAGAAGCAGCCATCGAGGAACACCGCGACCTTGCAGTCGGGGAAGAAGAAGTCGGGCTTGCCCTTGATCTCCTTCGTCTGCATGGTCCAGCCCCGGATGCCAGCCCTGACGAGCATGGCGCGGAACCGCGCCTCGGTGGTGCGGTTGCCCTTGCACCTGATGGCACTCATTCTGCGGGAATGCGTGGCCGGCACGTCCCCGAAGTGGCCCTTGGGTAGCTTGTCGCGGAGGGCCTTCTCCATCTTTAGATGCCCTCGTCGTAGAACGCCGTCATCGCGGCCGCGAGCCAGGTGAGCTCGTGTTCCTTGAACTCCTCCCGCACCCAGTCCGGCAGGCTGTTCCTCGGGAACGAGAGTTTCCCCAGGGCCAACGACAGGTGCTGAATCCGCTGGTTGACCCGTTCCTCCAAGCTCGCGGCGGTCATGCCCCTCGATAGCGCCTTGGCAAGGCCGAGTAGGACTTCCAGGTAGACAAAGTTGGCGTTGGCCGGGTCCTCGGGGTCTCCGATGACCGACCAGAAGTCCATCCCGATGCGCCGGTAGACACGCACGGAGCGCGTCTCCCTGTCAATAAGCACGCCGGGCTTGTTCTGTCGGTCTTCCTCCTCGAAGCCGTGCTGACGCAGCTTGACGAGGATTTGGTTCTCCTTGTTGTTCGTCGTCTTGTCGGTCCCGTAGGTGATGCCGATGATGATGTCCAGTTCCGTGACGCCGCGGTTGTGTTTCTTGGTCTGGTCCATCCACTTCCGGTACTGCTGGGCGATGGCGTCCGTCATCCCCTTCACCTGTGTGTCGTTGATGCAGTTCGGGCCGCTCTTGATACTCACCAAGTAGCGCCGCTTCCCCAGCACGCAGGACTTGTCCACCTCTCGCCACACTGAGTCGATTCTCTTCTCGGCCTTCTCCTCGTTGGTCAGGCCGACAAGGCCCTTGAACTCCTCCACCTTCTCGGGCGCGTCCCTCCACTTGGCGGACGGGTCCGCGGCAAGCGGGTATGGGACGACAAGTACAGACTCGATGGACTTCCCGAAGGAGGTCTCCAGTCCCATGTACAGCTTGTTGTTGAACAGGAACCCGGCGAAGTCATCCGGGTTCGTCAGCTGCATGATTGTGGCGGACGTGAGGAGGACGTAGGGGTTGGTGCGGTACTCCGCCAGCCCTTCCCGTCGTTCGATGGCCTCGGGAAGGTTCTTGACGATGTACGCGGAGATGGCATCGGCCAGTCCGTTAACGCGGGTCTTGTCAGTCTTTGCCAGGAGTGCGGCAACCTGAGAAGCGGTGTAACTATGGCTCCGCACCTTGACCGCCTTGTAAAAAGAGCGGCTGTCGGTCAAACCCGAGGTGGCCGAGGCGGGCGACTTTTTTCGGGCCATCTTGCGCGCCTTAGATTTCGCGTATTCTGCGCTCAGTCTTTGCCGGCCGATACTTCGCCTGTCCATTTCCCTCCCCGTCTTGCCAGACAAACGTCTGACCGCCCTTGAACCACTGTCGCGTGCGGATGTGAGACTTGACATACACCACACGGCACGGTGGGAACTCGCCTTCGGCCTTCTCCAACTTCGACTCGTATATGGCGTCGAGTACCTCAGCCAAGACCTCGCCACAGACCTCGCCCAGGCGGACGGGTACGGCGTTGCCGACCTGTGTGTACTGCTGTTGGGCCGTGCCGCGGAACTCCCAGTCATCGGGGAACTCCTGCACACGGGCGCATTCCCGCAGGGTCAGGGCCCTCGTCTCGGTTGGGTGGCAGAGTGCCGTCCCGGCGTGGTTCGGCATGGTCACGATGGTCGGGCACGGCAGGTCGAAAGTCAGCCGTCGCCACCAGCCAGACCGACCTCCCTTGGCGTGGTACGCCTTGCCCATCGACTCCTTGGCAACCTCGGGCGGCAGCGAGCGCCAGTTACTCCCCTCGGGAACCAGCGACAGGTATCGCTTCTTCCTCGGGCTAAAGTCCATCATCACCGGATCGGTCTCGACCAGTCCCTCCAGTGCGTCGCGGAGTGTGCGGAAGGGTTTGAGTTCGCCGTCCTCGCTCGTGTCGAACAGTGTCCGCCCCTGCTCCCGCCTCTCCCCGTGGGTCGGGGCCGGGAACTCGACTAGCCGGTTGAAGCGGTTGCCGACGAATATCGCCCGCTCCCGCAGTTGCGGAGCGCCGTAATTGACGGCGTTCACCTCGAAGCAGTCAATCCGGTAGGAGTACCGCAGATCCTGCAGGAAGTGCTGGATGACTGACCCGGGCTCTTCGTCAGGTTCGAGTGGCGGGCCACCCTTGTCGGGGCGGTCCTTGATGGGGCGGTGACGCAGCGCCGCCGACATGAGCCCGCGGACATTCTCCATCAGGAAGAACTTGGGCCGGAGGTCTTGTACGAACCGGAGGAACTGCCAGAGCAGGGTTCCTCGGGGATCTTGGACGGTCGCTCGCTTGCCGGTCGTGCTAAAGGTCTGGCATGGCGGCCCGCCGATCAGGAGGTCCAGTGTGCCGGGTTCGAGCCCCAGGTCCCGCATAACCTGTTCGGTATGCAGTTTTCCGATGTCCTGCTGGTAGACCTTGAGGTCTCGGTTCCCGAGACGGTCCGCGTCCCGATTACGGAGGATCGTTTCACAGAACGCAGGGACCTTCTCCACGCAGGCAAGGTGCTTGAATTGGCCGGTCTTTTCGAGTCCGATGTCTAGCCCCATCCCACCTGAAAACAGCGAGAGAACTGTGAACCTCCGCTTGGTCACGCCTGCCCCCTAAATGACGAAGGTGACGGGACTTCAACGCAATTCTATCAGCAAAAGTGACCTTGGCCAACAAGCCGACGGCTGCGATGAAAGAGATCGGCTTCCCGGCCCAAGTCGGTGGAGTGCAACTCACCAACGCTAACCTGGACGTGACCGCCCGCTGGGGCATCACCGGCAAGGGCGGCGTCACCATGCCGAGCACCGGCAAGGTCGTCGCCAGGCCGTTCACCGACGAGGAGGCGGACGACCTCGGCGCCGACGGCGTACAACTCCTCGGCCCGGACACCTGCGACGTGTCCCTCAACGACGCCGCCTACTGGCGGAACGTCCCCCGGCGGGTCTGGGACTACACCCTCGGCGGCTACCAGGTGCTCAAGAAGTGGCTCAGCTACCGCGAGCGGTCGACCCTCGGCCGCGGGCTGACGGTGGACGAGATCGCCCACGTCCGCGACACCGCCCGGCGGATCGCCGCGTTGCTGCTCCTCGGCCCGAAGTTGGACGAGAACTACGCCGCGGTGACGGCCGACCCGTACCCGTGGCCGCCGGGGACCGGAGACACCGATTGACCCGGAACCGTGGTCGGGTCGCTTCCCCAGACCGTCCGATGCGGTTGACACCCGGGCTATCAGAACGTATGTCCATTACGGGCCGGGTTTCGTTGGAGGTGGTCTCACGACGTAGACCCAGGGCGCCACAATGGCACCTCCGGAAAGTGGCGCTCTGGCGCCCTGACCCCCGCCGGTTGAAGCGGGGACGGTCGTGCCGGGATCAGATTGCCACATTGCCACTCCCAGAAGTGGCAATCTGACCCCCTGACACCCGTCGGTTGAGGCCGCGGCTGAACGAGAAGCGTGTCGCTGTCCACGGCCCCGTCATCCCGGAGTTGATCCGGTGATCGCCGCCAGCCCCTTCTGGACCTCCTCATCCGACGGCCGGGAGGCGATGTGCAGCATCTTGCCGTCGCGGAGGAAGACGAGCGTCGGCCACAGCTTGACACGGAACGACCGGCCGAGCGGCTGCCCCGGCCCGTCTTCGACCTTGATGTGACGAACATCGGAATAGCGTTCCAGCGCCGCCGCCAGTCGTGGCCGTAGCTCCTGGCAGAACTCGCACCCCGACGCCCCGAACTCCACCACCACGGGGCCGGGCAGCGAATCGACCTGTTCGCGGGTCAGGAGATGGTAGGGATGGGTAGTCATGGCGCTCTCTGGTCGGTCGGCCGGAAGTCAGTACGGGGCCGACGCGACGGGTGTCGGCCCCCCGAACCACTGGTCCAGGGCCGCGAGACCGGACAGTACGACGACGAACAGCCCGCCCCAGAGGGCTTCGTTGTTGGCAAGCCCGTGCACCCCAAGCCCCAGCGCCTGCGGAGCGCTGAGCACCCACAGTCCGGCGGCGGCGCAAACCCAGATCGGCCACCCGCGAACCCCCGCCGCGCGAAGCCCGCCGAACACCAGCAGGGTCAGCCCCGAGGCGACGCTGCTGATCGCGGCGGGCGTCTCGTAAGCGTGCCCGAACACCCAGGGGGTCAGGGCGTGGTACAGGCCGCCGACGGCGATCAGTACGCCGATGAGCCGGCCGAGAGGAATAGTGTATCCCGATTCCGTCATGACGATCTCCCTTCAAGACCCGGAGTACTTGCCTGGCCGTTGCCGGACCGTCCCGTCGTCAGCCCCAGCAGCAACCCCAGCCCGGCCGCGCCGGCCACCGCCAGCAGCATCCGGTTCTTCGTCACCCACCACTGCTCGCTGTCGTCATACGCCCTGGCGTCGAACCGGCCGTGGGCGCCCCAGTCGCCGGGCAGCGGCTCGTACAGGTTGTTCGGCCGGTTCGGGTCCTCCGGCTCGGCGGTCATCTGCGAGTCGTACCCGGTCTTGCCGAGATACCAGTCGCCGACGCCGGGCATCACCGCGTTGCCGGCGATCACCACGTCGGTGATCAGCCCGACTTGCCAGTCCCGGCGGTAGTGGTGGGCCGCATGGTAGATGGCGCGGGCGGCAACCTCCGGCTGGTAGATTGGCGGCACCGGCTGGGCCTTCCGCGGCATCCGCGACTTCGACCACGAGTGCTGCGGGGTGTTCGTCGCCGGCAACTGGACCATGCACACCTTGACGTTGCTGCCGTCGTGGATAAGTTCGGTCCGCAGCGACTCGGTGAACCCCTGGATGGCGTGCTTGCAGGCACAGTACGCCGACTGGAGCGGGATGCCGCGGTACGCCAGGGCCGACCCGACCTGCACGATCATCCCGCGGTCCCGCGGCAGCATCCGCTTGAGCGCCGCGAGCGTCCCGTGGACGAACCCCAGGTACGTCACCTCCGTCACCCGCCGGTAGTCGGCCGCGCTCATCTTCTTGACGGGGGAGAAGACCGACGCCATCGCGTTGTTCACCCAAATGTCGATCGGCCCGAACTCGGCCTCGGTCGCGGCGGCGGCACGCTCGACCGCGTCGGCGTCGGCCACGTCGCAGGTCTGCACCAGCGCCTGGCCGCCGAGCGATTCGATCTCCCGGGCGCAGGCGTCCAGCCCGTCCTGGCCGCGGGCGATCAGCCCGACCGCCGCCCCGTGTCGGCCGAACTCCCGCGCGACCGCCCGGCCAACCCCGGCCGACGCCCCTGTTACCACCACCACCTCCGGTCGCCGCTTGCCGTTGTTCATCGCACCCCCTCCACGGTCTTTCGCCACAGGGCCGACCACCCACCGCCGAACGGCTCCGTCACCGTTCCCCGGACCGGCGAGAGCACAGCCACACCCAACCCGACGGCCACACTCCAGACCGTCTCCGGCCAACTGGCGTACCCGAGCACCCACGGGGCCACGACCAGCCACGCCCCGATCGGCAGGTTCACCCACCGTACCGGCCGCATCACCTGGTACGAGGCCGTCAGCGCGAACAGGGCGACCAGCGGCCCGACGACGTGGAAGTTCGCCCGCGCCGGGTTGCTGAGGCCGAGAGCGCCAGGCGCGGCCGTCAGCCAGACACCGAGCAGGAACGCCGCCAGTTGGGCGTACATGACCTCAGCCCCCCGTCGCCACGGCCACCGTATTCGGTACGGGCGGCAAGCCCCAGAACGCGCGCCACACCGACCGCCCGGCGGCGGCCTCGCGCCGCAGATGTTGCAGGCCCGCCAGCACCTCGTCCATCGCCGGGCCGATCATGACCACCGAGATGAACGCCGTCACCAGGCACAGCAGGCACCACCCGCCGATGAACGGCTGGAGGATGACCAGCAGGATGCTGACCGCCCCGAGCGGGCCGACGAACAGCCCGAACAGGACCACCAACCACGGCATCGTCCGCCACCTCCGGGCGCCGCCGATCACCCCGGTGAGGGCGTCGGCGAAGTACCCGAGCGCCCCGAGCGCCGCGTCCGAGACGCCGAACGTCCGCTCGCTCCAGGTCGCCACCCAGGAGTTTAACACCACCTCGCTACCGCGACCGAATACCGGATCCCAGACGGTCGGGAACACGCCTGCCTGGTAAAGCGTCAGGTATCCGGCGATCAGGGCCCCGACCGCCGCGACGACGACGATCGGCAGCCGTTGCGGCCAGGACGAGGGGTTGTAGCCCCACCCGGGCGGGGCGTCTTGGTCGGTCACGGTGTACCTCCACGGGTCGGCCGGATGCCCGGATTGATCTGCATACCCGGTGCCGAACGGGAGCGATCCCAGCGATTGCGCGCGCACAGCCGGGGCGTCACACCAGCACCGCCGTTCCGAAGCCGGTCGTCACGACCCCGATCGCCGGCCCGGAGAACGGGGCAGCCGCCAGGATCGGGAACGGGGCCAGCGGGCCGGGGTCGCCGAAGAAGGTGAAAGCACTCTCGATGCCCCCCGGGATCACGGGCGTCACGCCGCCGATGGTCATCCCGAAGCCGGACGGAACCGCGTTGCCGAAGACGATCGCGTTGCCCAAGGACGTGGGCGTCGTCCCGAACCCGGTCGTGCCGAAGCCCGTGGTCCCGACGCCGGGCGTGACGAAGCCGGAGTTGAAGCTGCCGAGGGTCGTGGACGTGAACGTGTTGCTGCCGAACGTGCCGGTGCCGAACGAGCCGGTGCCGAACGCGCCGAACCCCGTGGTTGTCCCGAAGCCGGTCGTGAATGTGCCCGTCGTCCCGGTGGTGAACGCGCCCGTTTGGCCGAACCCGCTAACGATGCCTGTCCCGAACGCCCCGGTCCCCGTGCCGCCCGGACCGGGCGTCGTCCCGGTCGTGAGGGTGAAGCCGCCGTTGGCCGTGCCGAACGGGTTCGACGTGACCCCGAACCCGCCGACGTTGGTCACGGTCCGCGGGGCCAGCGCGGACCGGGAGGTGAGGTTGAGGGCGGCGTTCCGCTGCGACGGGTCAAGGGCCAGGGCGTCGATCTGCACCCGACCGACGATGCCGATGGACACGAAGGACACCTGCACCCCGCCGCGGAAGTCCGGCCGGAAGGCGAAGAAGTCGGCCAGCACCACCCCGTCGGACCGGAACACCTGCACCCGCGGCCCGCCGGTCGTGCCGGCCGCGACCACCAACTCGTCGCCGTCGAGCGGGTTGCCGTCCAACTCCCCGGCTGTCACCCGCACCCCGCCGAGGAACCCGGTGTTCAGGGCGAAGAAGTCCCCTAGCGGGCCGGGGGCGGTGACGACGCTGTTGTTGGTCAGCGACAGCACGCGCACCCGCGGGCCGCCGCCGGCGTCGGCCGCGACGATGATCTCCTGCCGGGCGTCCGGGCCGGCGACGTTCCCGGCCGCCACGTTCAGCCCGCCGCGGAAGTCCCCGTTGAACGCCAGGAACGAGACCAACTCTCTCCGGGCCAGGGTGGTCAGGTCGATCTGGAAGATCCGCACCACCGGCCCGCCGCCGGGGCCCGGTGCGGTGATGACTTCGAGGGTGTTGGCGTTGCCGTCCAACTCGGCGGCGGCGGCCCGGACCCCGCCGCGGAACGTCGTCTCGAACGCCTCGAACTGGCCGAGGCTGCTGCCGTCGAAGCGGAACACCTCGACGAGCGGTCGGCCGCCAGGGGCGGCGCCGAACGCCAGGAAGTTGCTGGCCGGGACATCCCGGGCTTCCAGTTGCTCCAGCCCGAGCCGGGCCGGACGGGTGGGGGACGGGCCTCGCATGGATGTGGACCTCATAGGAGTGCGTCACTGCGCCGGGAGACCGTCACCACTACGAATAGTCTGCCGGCCGGATCGGAGTCCACATCCGTCGTTCCGTTTCCGCGCGGCATCTGCTTTGCACGTCGAACCGAATCGCGTATGCTGGGCACGCAACGACCCCGAGCCGGCCGCACTCCGGGAGGGACGCGATGACCACCATGACTGTCGTGGGGACCTTCACCGACCGGTCGGACGCGGTGGCGGCCGTCAAGGAGCTGAGAGATGCCGGGTTCGCCGAAAGTCAGATCGGGCTGATCACGAAGCACGAACCGACGGCGGAGCGGACCGGTTGGCAGGACGACCCGACACATACCCGCTGGGAGGAGGGTGTCGGGATCGGCGCCGCCGCGGGCGCGTTGACCGGGGCGGGATTGGGGCTGGCGGTGCTGGTCGGGGTGGTGCCGCCGCTGGGGCCGGTGATCGCCGGCGGGGCGCTACTGGCGCTGCTGGCCAGTGCGGGCGGCGGGGCAGCGGTCGGGACGATCGTCGGCGGCCTGGTTGGGCTGGGCATTCCCGAGGACGAAGCTGTGATGTACGAGGGAGACGTGAACGCCGGGCGCACCCTGGTGGCGGTGTCCGCCGGGCCGCGGTATGCCGAAGCGGTGGATGTTCTTCACCGGCACAACGCCAACGTCCGCGCCAGCGATGTCTTGGAGAACCCCGAGCGTCAGTGAGGGGGTCAGACCCACCCCGTCGCGGACGCACTGGGTCCGCTAGCCATCGACTGGGATGCGGGTTTCGCTCCGCCAGGTCCAGGCCGGCGGGTCGCTGGCCGGGAATGAGTCCTCGGACGCCTCCTGAACTACGTCGATCGCCCCGTCTACACAATAGATGCGGCCGGGGTCCGGTTCGGTGGAACGGGTCGCACTCTCCGTCCGTTCGTGATCCGTCGTGCCTGTCATCGCGGTCTCCCTCCGCCGGAAGGAGTGCAACCGCCGTGCCGGTGGGTCAGTAGATGATCCGCCGGGTGCCATCGCCGGGTCGTCCGTGCTGCGTGACCGCTCCACCGCCCGTGTCCGGCTCGGGAGTTAGCACCACCGCCGCCTCGCCGAGGACGCGCCAGCCCTCGGTCTGCGTGTCCACGGACGGCGTCCCGCACCCTCCGTACCGCGGGTCTTCCGTCGAGAGGGCCACCTGCCACCGCATCGCCTCCGGCGGGGCCAGCAGCGGCTCCGGGCAACTCAGTAGGTGTAGGTCGCGGCCGAAGTTGACCAGCAGCAGACGGTCCAGCCCGTCGTCCCGGAAGTACCGCAGCACGAACGCCTGCTCGCCGAGGACCGCCCCGTCCACCCCGCGCGGCTTCTGGGCCTGGAACGCCACGTCGTCCCGCCGGAGCTTCAACAAGTCCTTCGTAAGCCGGTACGAGGCGGCATGTTTCTCCCGCTCGGCGAAGTCGAGCTTGCACCGCTCGAAGGTCCGGCGGTCGTGCGGCGGCGCGAGGACCTCACGCATGAGTGGGTCGGCCAGGGTGCGGAACTGCTCCAGGAACTCGGCCCGGCCGGCCCGGACGAGGTTCGCCAGTTCGGGCGTGTGGTCGGCGAAGTACAGGAACGGGGCGGAGGCGGCGAACTCCTGGCCCATAAACAGCATCGGCGTGCCGGGGGCCAGCAGCAGCAGTGCCGTCATCGCCCGGAAGCGGCCGGGGCTGGTGATCTGGTGCGCCCGCTGCCCGCGGCCGGAGTTGGCGACCTGGTCGTGATTCTGGATGAAAGTGACGAACGCCGCTGGCGGTAGGTCCAGCCCCGGCCGGCCGCGACGGCGCTCCTGCCAGGAGTACCACTGCCCCTGGTACAGGTAGCCGTACTTGATCGCCGAGATGAACTCCTGGGGGGTGCCGAGGTAGTCCGTGTAGTACGCATCATTCCGCCCGGTCAGGGCGACCATCGCCGCGTGGTGGAAGTCGTCGTCCCACACCCCGTCCAGCCCGTTGCCGCCTTGATCGACCGGCCGGACCAGCTTCGGCAGCTGCGGCTCGCTCTCGGCGACGACGATCGTGGACCGCCCCCGCGCGGCCTCGCGCACCCGCCGGCCGATCGCGGTGAGGATGTGCCGCGACGGGTCCGGCGTGTCGTCGAAGATGGTCTGCGTGGCGTCGAGCCGCAGCCCGTCGAGGTGGAACTCGTCGATCCAGTACCCGGCGTTGGCGACGAAATACTCGCGCACCGGGCCGGCGTCGGGGCCGTCGAAGTTGATCGCCTCGCCCCACTCGGTCTTGTACCTGGCGGTGAAGTACGCCGGGGAGAACGGTTTGAGGTGGTTCCCGTCCGGGCCGAGGTGGTTGTAGACCACGTCGAGGATGACCGCGACGCCGTGCCGGTGTGCCGCGTCCACGAACCGGCGGAACTCGTCCGGGGTGCCGTACAGCCGGGTCGGGGCGAACAGGTTCACCCCGTCGTACCCCCAGCCGAACGTACCGGGGAAGTCCGCCACCGGCATCACCTGCACGCCGGTGACGCCGCACGCCGCCAGTTCCGGGAGCTGTTGGGCGGCCGCCGCCCAGGTGCCCTCCAGGGTGAACGTGCCGACGTGCATCTCGTAGAGGACCTGTCCCGGCAGCGCGGCCCCGCGCCAGCCGGCATCGGTCCAGGTGAACGCGCCCGGGTCCACCACCTCGGATGGGCCGTGCGGCCCGCCGGGCTGAAACCGCGACGCCGGGTCCGGGTAGAGTTGGTCGCCGTCGTCGAGCCGGAACCAGTAGTGCGTGCCGGCGGCCGCCTCCGGGAAGTAGCCGGAGAAGTATCCTCCCTCATCGGGTTCGAACTGACAGGCCGCCTCGCCCTCGACCACCACTACGACCCGGTTGCGGCCCGGTGCCCACACTCGGAAGTGGGCGCCCCCGCCGGGTTGCACCTCCGCGCCGACGGGCAGCCTGCGCACCCACCTCATCGCCGGGTCTCCAGACTCGGACCCCTCAACTCGGTGGCCGGCCGGTGTCCGCTTCGCACGCCGACCGCGCCATGTTGATGTTCTCCAACTCCCCGTCCGGGTCGTGCGCGATCGCCCGGACGGTCGGGTCGATTAGCCCCTCCAGCCAGTCGCCCAGCCGCACGCCGGTCGGACGAGCCGCGTACCCCTCGAACGCGGCCAGGAAGACCCCCTCGACCACGTCGATTACCTCCAGGCCGCGGCCCATCCGTCCCTGGACCTCCGGGTAACGCTCGACCCACCGCCCGGCCCGCAGCCGGACCGGGTCTTCGTAGGGGGCGACGGCAGCGCGGAAGGCCGGGTAGTCGCCTGCCTTCGCTGCGGCGTCCAGGGCGACCGGGTCGATCGCGGTGAGCGGGGCCATCTCCTGGTGCGTGCCCTTCTCCTGCTTCTGCCGCTCGGACGTCTGATTGAGCTGGGCCTTGTACGCCTTGACCCCGTCCGCCAGCACGTCCACGCACTTCTCGAACGCGGCGTGCAAGACGGCGTTGTGCTCGCTGCACACCAGGGTCCGGCCGGGCAGGATGAGGCTGAGCTTGACCACGTACTCGTTGTTGCGGGGTTGCCACTCCAGGTGGGCGCGCAGGTCGTGCTGCGGGAAGTTCTCCACCTGATGCCCCAGCGCGTCGAGGCCGTCGAGCAACTTGTCCTCCTCCGCCTCGGTCAACTCGAACTGGTGGACATCGAAGTACACCAGGAGCTTGCGGCGGATCGACCGGTCCGACGGTTCGGCCATGACACGTACCTCCGCTGGGGTGATCCGTCCTTGCCTTCGTCGGGTGGGTCAAGCGAGTCTTCGAGCGCCGACCCACCGCCCGGGGGTCAAGGATGCCAAGGTTGCCACTTGATGGGGTGGCGATGTGGCAACCTTGCCCCTCGTTTTCGTCTGCCGCCTCAACCGGCGCGGGCAGAGGGTCAGGGGATCACTTCGGGGAGTGGCATTGTGATCCCCTGATCCCGGTACGACCGTCATCCGCTTCCGCCGTCAGGGGACCAGATTGCCACTTCCGGGAGTGGCAATGTGGCAATCTGATCCCCGTCCCGGCGTCCGAGCAATTTCCGTGGTGCAGGCGGCCCGCCTGCACTCGTCGGCCGTGCAGGCGAGCCGCCTGCACCACGGAATCCGCGTCAGGCTCACCATACTGTCCATAAGTTCAGAACGCCGGATGTCAAGCGATGCCCGGTGGGTCGGCGCCCGCAAAGCCGGGCTTGGCACACTCTACCAGACCAGACCCGAGCACTCCATCCTCGGTACGGCGTGACGGGGCGCCGGTGCCGATGTCCGGGGCGCCGTGCGGCACGCCGTTCAGATCGCGCAGGGCGCGGCGGGCGGTCCGATCCTGGTCCCCTCCGGGCGGATCGTGACCAGCACGACGAGGTGGCAAACGACGTGCCTGTTGCGGCGGGTCGTACCGAGTTGCGTCGATTCCCTGCCATACTCCTCTCTCCCCTTGCGGTGCTCTGTCGAAATGTTCGGTCTTGTAGGGTGGGCCGAGTCTTCGAGGCCCACCTCTTCTGGTTCCCTCCCCCCTTGGGGGGGAGGGTTAGGGTGGGGGGTGAGCTACACCCGTCGGAGGCAACGGCACTGAGCGGGTGACGCTTGACCCCCCACCCCGGCCCTCCCCCCCAAGGGGGAGGGAGAATGAGGATGGTGGGCCTCGAAGAC
>DASSAT010000854.1:0-2215 GCA_035699305.1 Fimbriiglobus sp.
CCAAGCACAAGGTCGTGGTCGAAGACATCCAGCTGCTCGGCAGCAAGGATAATGGGGGTGACGAGACCACGGTCAGCCGTGCGACCCATGCGCCGGACGGGGCTGAGTCGGCCGCCGGTGACATCCCGTTCTAGCGGGGACGATCCACGCGAGAGCACGCCCCTTCTGGGTAAATGGGGTTAGTAGTGCCGTTCATTCGGTCCGGCATGAATGTGTGGGGTTAAGTGGCGAGTACCCCGGCGCCACGCCGACAACTGCCACAGGCCGTGCAGGCGTTCCTCAAGCCGCCTGTGAACGGCCCGCCACCTCGGCCGCAAGACCGGAGGTGGCTCATAAGCTGACGCAGCACTGCGAGATGAAGTGCTAACCAGGGTGTGATAGTTGAACTAGGCACCACCTGAGAAGGCGTCTGCCCGAGCGCTAGGGCAAACCGAAACGACGCTGATGCAGGATATCGGGTTCAACAAACCGGGGCAGGACCGGTCGTCAGCACTGGGACCAGAATACAACGCGGTCAGGAGCAGGGGTTCCCGTTCGGAGCTGTGGCGCATTCGGAACAGAGTGGCGCCACGGCTGCGACAACCGGACGAGGCGGGCGCGTGCCCGCCGGCCGCGACCTTACACAGGCGGAATTGCTACACTGCCACGTGGCCACAAGCCGAAACCTCCTATAGAACCTGGAGGATCGGCCGATGGACGACTGGCCCGCCCCGCCGTTTGGCTCTCCCGAGTTCGCCCAGGCATGGGCCGACTGGGTTCAGTGCCGCAAGGAGCAGCGCAAGCCGCTCAAGGCGACCACCGTCAAGTACCAGTTCCGCCAGCTCGCCCGGTTGACCGAGCGGCAGGCCATCGACTGCCTCGTCGCCTCCATCATGGGCGGGTGGCAGGGATTGTTCCCCGAGAGGTTCTCTGGTGACGGACGACGGACCACAACCCCTGGACGCGGCCATCGCGTCGAGCCTCCGGCGGGCAAGTACAGCCGGCCCACGGCCGATGGACACGGCTTGCAGGCTCCCGGGCCGCAAGGAGCCGGTCCGGCTCGCCCGGCCGCACCACCCGCGGACGTGGCCCGGGATCGACCCGAAACTCCGGGCCTGCCTCAAGACACTCGTTGACGGTCGATCGCCCTGGCCTCTCTACCTGTGGTCGGCCTCGCCCGGCACCGGCAAGACCTCAGCCGCCCTTGCCATCCTCGACCACTGCGCCCCGGTCCGCTCCGACTGGTCCTGCTCCGAGGAGTTACGCGACCTCATGGCGGGGTTCTGCGACTTCGCCATCCTGCCGGGCGTCCTCCGCGCCGCCGAGAAGCCCCGATTCTACTGGCAGGAACCGGGCCGTGGCGGCACCGTGTACGCCTCCGACCTCTGGCGGTGGCTCAAGTCCGCCCGGATCATCGTCCTCGACGACGTGCGGTTGCCGAGCGCCCGCGAACAAGCCCTCGGCGAGGACCACTACGGGGTGTTCAAGCGCGTCCTGGACGAGCGGATCGGCCGGCCACTCGTCGTCACAACCAACATCTGCCCGTGGGAGACGGCCTCCGGCGAGATGACGGAGTTGGTGAGGCTCTTTGACGACCGGATTGCCGACCGGGCCGTGTCCGGCACCGTCGTCGAACTGGCCGGCGACTCGCGCCGCTGGCGGCGGTAGTCATGTCGCCAACCCTACTCACCGCCCAGGTGCTCGCCCACTGCCGCGACAAGGGCTACCCGGACCCGCGCCACGGGGACCGCCTTGCTGGCGGCCCCCGCGATGCTGGCAGTGGTGCGGCCCGACGCGATCATCGGGCCGGTATCCTGACCGCCCTTACCACCTCCGCCCGAAGTTCCTCGATCTGAACTTCGGGCGGCATCGTTCCCCCGGTGAACCAGTGACAGACGCGGGCCGCGTCGGCGACGGTGTGACACCCGCCCGGGAGCCAGTCGCAGGTTAATTCCTTTCCGTGGACAAACCACCCCCGGGCCGACTCGGCGGCCTTGGCCCCGGCAAGGGCCGGGAAGTCCGCGGGCCAGCCCAGCAGGTCGCGTGCCCACAGGTACGAGTCGTACAGGACCGCCTCCAGGGCGCTCGCGTCCGGGGGCACTTCGACGTGCCACTGCCGGCCGCACTTGTCACTCAGCTGCCGGAACTCCGCGATCACGGGCGCCTCGCGGCCGGATAAGATATGGCCGCCGGCACTGGTCGCCGATGAGCCGGCGATGGCGAGCGGGGCGAGCAG
>DASSAT010000855.1:0-3676 GCA_035699305.1 Fimbriiglobus sp.
TGAGGGCGTGACAAGGCAAGGTGATGAAGAGGGTTAACCATGAGCCGGAAAGCGAAAAGTCGCCGCGCCAATCTGTCACCCACTCACCCCCTCACCCCCTCACGCCCTCTTCTTCCGAACCCTGGCAGGAGGCGGCGCCTCCGGGTCGTTCTGCTCGGCGTCGTGGCTCTGGCCCTGCCGGCGTCGGGCTGGTACTTGTGGCGCTGGTACACCGCGCCGGTGCCGCCAACGGTGGCGCTGGCCGACGCGGACCCGGCAGTGGCCCGGGCCATCGAGGCGGCCCGCCAAGACGTGAAGGGTGAGCCGCACTCGGCCGCGGCCTGGGGGCGGCTGGGTCAACTCCTGCGTGCCCACGGCTACGGGCCGGACTCCAACACCTGCTTCGCCCAGGCCGAGCGGCTCGATCCCGACGACCCGCGCTGGCCCTACCTCCAGGGCACCGGCTTGCAGTCGGACGACCCCGAGGCCGCCATCGGGCACTTGCGGCGCGCCGTGGCGCTCTGTGGAAGCACGCCCGACGCGCCGCGGCTGACCCTCGCGGAAGTGTGCCTCCAGCAAGGGCGGCTCGACGAGGCGGAGCAGCACTTCCGGCAGGTCCTCGGCGGCGACCCCGGCAACGCGCGGGCACACCTCGGCCTCGGCCGGCTGGCCTGCGAGAGCGGCCACCCGCGCGACGCCCTCGGCCCCCTCGAACGGTCCGCGGCCAGTCCGCTGACGCGGAAGGTGTCCCGCGTCTTGCTGGCCCGGGCGTATCAGCAACTCGGGGTCGCGGCAGCCGCCGACCGAGAGGGAGCGAAGGCCCGCGAGCTGCCCGGCGACCCGCCCTGGCCGGACCCGTTCCAGGAGGAAGTCCTGTCCCTGATGAGCGGCAAGCAGGCCCGCCTCGCCCGGCTGCAAACGCTGCACCGGCAGGGCCGCGACGCCGAGGCGCGCGAGCTGGCCCGCCAGTTGGAGACCGACTACCCCGACGTCTACTGGCTGGTCGAAGGCCGGGGGCGGATGACCCGGGGCGATTTCGCCGCCGCCGAGCACGCCCTGCGTAAGGCCGTCGAGCTGGCTCCCGAGTCGGTCGATGCCCGGTTCGACCTGGGGACCGTCCTGTACGAGCGACGAAATTACCCGGCCGCAGCGGACTGCTTCCGCAAGGTGACGGAACTGGAACCGCGTCACGGGCCGGCCTACCTGCGCCTGGGCCGCTGCCTGGAGGGCCAGGGGGAACGGGCCGCGGCCCTCCGCTCCTTCGAGGAGGCGGTGCGCGTCATGCCGCAGCACGCCGAGGCGCGCCGGGAACTCGGCGCGCTGCTGGCCCGGGAAGGCCGTCGGGACGAAGCGGCGACGCAGTTACGGCACGCGCTGCAACTGGAGCCGGGGGACGTGAAGGCCAAGGAACTCCTGGAGGGACTCTCCAGACGGGCGCCGTAGCCGGGGGTATGGGTAGATGTGAATCCCGGCGGAACGGAAGTTATAAAATCGTGAGATTTTCCTACCACCCCTCACTCATCGTTTGTTAAACTCTCACACGAATGGGCAGGTTGTTCCATTCCTCGACGATTCGAGAGGAAGAAACACCTCCCTCATTCGGCTCTTCGATTTCGCAAAGAGGACTGGCAACTTCCGGACGTTTTGACGAGGGGAACAGACTCACCCCCTCATCAAGTCCTAAAGTCCCGGCCCTCCGGTCTCGATAGTCGGCCAGTCTCGGATCTTCATCGACCGTATCGAAACGCCTGGAGTTCGCCCCATGAGGCGTTCCTTCCAAGGTCCAATCTCCGGCGCGAGCCGGGTCAGGCTCCCGGTCCGGGGAAGCGGACGTGGTGCGTCGCCGCGAACGCTCGTACCGGGGTGGGTCGTGCTGGGCGGCCTGGTGCTCCTGTCGGCGGGCTGCTCGGGCAGCGACGGCCAGGAGAACACCCAGGTCTCACCTCAGGACGCCGCCAGCCAGGCGCTGGCCGAGTACGACGCCAACAAGGACGGCGCCCTCGACGCGAAGGAGTTGGAAGCCTGCCCCGGGCTGCTGAGCGCCCTGAAGCGGGCGGACAAGAACAAGGACGGCCGCCTGACCGCCGACGAGATCGCGGAGCGGCTCGCCTACTTCCAGCAGGCGGGGATGCAGCTGGACGTCAACGTCGAGGTGGCGCTCGACGGCCGGCCGCTCGCCGGCGCCACCGTCACGCTGGTGCCGGAGAAGATCATGGGGTCAACGACCCGGTCGGCCTCGGCGGTCACGGACCAGGAGGGCACCGGGTATCTCACGACCGAAGGCGACACCGGCGACCCGGTCGCCCCCGGTTACTACCGCATCAAGGTCTCGAAGACCGTCCAGGGTCGGGAGGTGGTCCCGCCGAAGTACAACGCGCAGACCGTCCTGGGCCAGGAGATCGTACCGGACGCGATGGGGCGCGGCTCGTCGCACACCGTCCGGCTTCGGTTGACGAGCCGTTAGTCCCGTTCGTGATCCGGGAGGTGTGGTGATTCTCTTTTCGTTCCGTGTCTGGAGGTGAGTTCATGCGCCCGTCATCTTCTCCGGCCCGGTCCCCGGGCGGAGGCCCCCGACACCAGGGGTTCACGCTGATCGAGCTGTTGGTGGTGATTGCGATCATCGCCATCCTCATCGGCCTGCTGCTCCCCGCCGTGCAGAAGGTCCGCGAGGCCGCCGCGCGGACCAAGTGCTCCAACAACCTCCGCCAGTTGGGGCTGGCCTGCCACAACCACCACGACGCCATCGGCCACTTCCCCACGGGGGGCTGGGGCTGGGACTGGGCCGGCGACCCGGACCGCGGCTACGGCAAGGGTCAGTCCGGCGGTTGGATCTTCAACACGATGGCGTACACCGAGCAGGGCAACTCCTACGGGCTGGGTAAGGGGATGCCGTTCAACTCGCCGGCCCGGTGGGCGCTCATCGGCCAGCGGTTCTCGACGCCGTTGCCGATCTACAACTGCCCCAGCCGGCGGGGGGGCGGGCCGTACCAGAACACCGGCTGGAGTACGCCGTTCCCGTACAACGATACCGGGAGCCTCATCACGCCGGTGATGGCCCGGACCGACTACGCCGCCTGCGAGGGGGATCAGTACACCCCCGAGATCAACGGCGGCCCGCCCCTCGGGCCGGCCAACAATCCCTACGCCAGAGCGGACGACCCGAACTACAACTGGTTCCCGTCCCCCCACAACCGGGCCCCCGCCTCGCGTGACGATGGTCGGTACGGCCCCTCCGGGGTGATGTACCGACGCAGCGAGATCCGCATGGCCGAGGTCTCCGCGAAGGGCACCAGCAACCAGTACATGATCGGCGAGAAGTTCCTGCGCACCGACAAGTATACGCCCCCGGCGTGTCCCTCGTGCTCCGACGGCGGGGACAACGAGAACATGTTCACCGGGCACAACAACGACATCGGCCGGGTGACGTTTTTCCTGCCTGCGCAGGACAGCAGGCAGGTCAACGGCAGGTTCACCTTCCCGGACACAGGACTGAAGTGGGGCGGTTCGACGATTGGTGGCAACGGCACCGAGACGTACCGCTTCGGCAGCGCCCACCCCACCGGGTTCTACATGATGATGTGCGACGGCTCGGTCCACCTCATCAAGTACACGATCGAAAGGGGGGTGTTCCGTCAGGGCGGCAACCGCCAGAGCACCGCCGTCGGGCCGTTCTTCAACTGACCGGGCCGGGCCCGGA
>DASSAT010000856.1:0-9190 GCA_035699305.1 Fimbriiglobus sp.
CCCCCGGCCCCTCCCCGAAGCGGGGAGGGGAGCAAGAGGCTACGCCAGGACGAGCAACGCCACGGCGGCCCCGGCGGCGGCCACGACCGCCACGGCCAGCCCGCCGGTCAGGTAGCCCTTGGTCCAGGCGTCCAGCCGGAGGAACCCGAACAGCGCCAGCACCAGCACAAACCCGACCGCCGCCACCAGCCCGCCCGACCCGACCCGCTGCTCCGACCGCAACTCCCGGACCTGCCCGTCGGTCACCTCGGCGTCGATCTCAGCCCACACCATGTGGGTGCCGTCGATCCCCTGATCCGCCAGCGCCTTCAAGTCTTCTTTCGACGGCCCGGTGTAGCGGACCGAGTCCGGCCGCAGGTAGTCCGCCTTGACCTTCGCCCACCCCGGGTGCGCCTCGACCGGCGGGTCCAGCGACCGCAGTTCCTCGTGAATCTTCTTGCCGGCGTTGATCAGGGCGTCGCTCAGGGCCATGTCCCGGTTCGGGCGCAGCTTGTCGCTCTTGGCCCGCACCTTGATCGCCGGCTTCGACTTGCCGGGGGACAGCTCCACGACCGGCCGGGCGGTCTCGGCGGGGCGCGACACCTCGACGCTGACCGGCACGGTCCGGTCCGGGTCGGTCGGCCGGGCTGCCAGTTCCCTCTCGGCGGCGGCGGCCCCGCCGACGATGCCGCGGTCGGCCGCGTACCCCTGGAGCTTCGACGCCGACATGCCGGCCATCCGGGCCGGGGCCGGCGGCGGGGAGACGTAGTGGTCCGAGCTACTGCGGAACAGCGACACCGCGGCCGCGACCACCACCCCGACCGCCAGGATGTACAGGACGCGCTTGCCCGCCCCGCCGCGACGGGACCGGCAGTGGTGTCGGTGGGAGTGGTGTCGGTACGCCACGGATAAACTCCTCAGACTATTCACCGCGGAGGGCGCGGAGGGCGCGGAGAAAAAGACAGAGTTAAGAACTGACTTGTCTTGAACTCAACTCTTCTCTTCTATCTCTGCGCCCTCCGCGCCCTCCGCGGTGAATCCTCTTCTCACGCGGGGCGGAACCGTAGCCGCTTCGGGGCCGGCGGCGGCGGCGGGCTCCAGGCGCTGGCCGCCTGCACCGCCACCGTCGCCAGCACCAGCGGGACGATCCCGCCGACCACAGGCGAGCCGGACTGCCACGGCCACAGGAACATCAGCACCGTCCCCCAGAACGCGGCCGCAATCGGCGGCAGCAGGGTGAACCGGTCCTTGCGGTCCTTGGCCGCTGCCTTCCACCACCGCCCGGCCCCCATCACGCCGGCGAAGTACAGCAGGTACTTCAGCCCGGCCGACAGCGAGTCCGGCGGCACCTGCACCGCCCCGAACAGGAACGTCTCGGCGGCCACGGCGCCCTCGGTCGGGGCGTGCGGCACGTTCCAGCCGTCCAGCCAGAACGCCAGCCCCCCGACCAGCGCGCCTAACCCGGCCAGCTTCAGCCGCCGCGCCCAGGTGTCGGTGGCGTAGTACTTCGACCCGCCGGCCCCAATTACCATCGCCCAGCTCAACGCGGCGGTCAAAAGGAACAGCTTGCTCAGCGACGCCCACTCCGCGTTCTGCGAGATGACGGCGTAGGGCACCAGCGCCAGGGCTGCGACCAGCGGCGCCTTGACCAGCGCCCCGCTGGCGTCGGTGAGCCGATCCCGAACGGAGACCGTGACCGGTTTCGCCTGCGGCAGCGGCGGGGGCGGCGGCACCAGCGGCGCGACCGGCAGCGACGGGGCCGGGGCCGGGGCCGGTGGCCTGGCCTCGACCGGCGGCGCCGGGGCCGCGGGCGGCGGGACGGCGATCGGGATCGGGGCCGGGTTGGCGCTCGGAAGCATCGCCGCCTCGACCGCCCGGGCCAGTTCCGCTGTCGAGCCGTACCGCCGGATCGGGTTCTTGTCCAGCGCCCGGGCGATCACCGGCCGGAACGCCATCGGCACCCGGGTCAGGTCCGGGGTGGCGGTCAGGTGCTTCATCAGGATTTCGCCGTCCGACTCGCCGTCGAAGGGCAACTGCCCGGTCAGCATCTCATGCAGGACGATGCCGCAGGCGTAAATGTCGATGGACTTGTTGTAGTTGCCGGTGCTGATCTCCGGGGCCATGTAGTGCACGGTGCCGACCGTCCGCGTCTGCTTCTGGCTGGAGTGCAGCGACTTGCACAGCCCGTAGTCGCCGACTTTCAGGGTGCCGTTCTCGACGAAGATGTTGGCGGGCTTGAGGTCGCGGTGAACGACGCCGTGGTCGTGCAGGTAGCCGACCGCCCGGGCGAGGCTGAGGAACCACTCGCGGGCGAGGTTCATCGGCAGCCCGCCGGGGTGCCGGCCGATGACCTGCGCGAGCGACTCGCCGAGGACGTACTCCATGACCAGCCAGGTGTCGCCGTGCTCGTCGTCCTTGAGGTCGTAGACGTGGACCAGGTTGGGGTGCTTGAGGTTGAGGCAGTTGGCGACGCCGCGCAACTCGATGTCGGTGTGTCCGCGCAGCAGCTTGAGGGCGACCTCCTTGCCGCCGTCGGAGACGGCGAAGTAGACCTCGCCGAAGCCGCCCATGCCGACGCCACGCTTGATGGTATACCCGTCCAGCGGTCGCTGGCCGGACCGGTAGGTGAACCGCATCGTTCGATCCCTCAGCCGGAGCCGTCCGGTGGTACGATCCCCCCGACGGAGAATTATTCGCAACGAAGGAGTCGGGATTTACCGGAAACCGGACAAAGCAATGGCACGCGGATGACGCGGATTTCACCGCGGATAAAACGCGGATCAGAATAGGATTTTAATCCGGTCTTCCATCCGCGGGAATCCGCGGTGAAATCCGCGTCATCCGCGTGCCATTGCTTGATTTACGTCCGCCCGGCGCACCGCGAAGACGAGGTGCCGTAAGCCGAAGAACTCCGTCTCCCGCTCCGGGGTCATGCCGAGCTTGCGGGCCACCCCCTGCGACGGCAAGTTCTCTGGCCGCACCAGCGAGATCACACGCTCCAACCCCTTGACCTCGAACGCCCACCGCCGCACCCCGAGCGCCGCCTCGGTGGCGTAGCCGCGCCGCCAGAACGGGCGGTGGATCATGTAGCCGATCTCCGGCTCCGGCACGTCGTCTACCTGTTGGATCGCCAGCCCGCACCGGCCGACCGGGTGCCCGGCGTGCCGGTCGAGGACCAGCCAGATGCCGTGGCCGTGCTCGGCGTAGCGGGTGAACTGCCGGCCGATCCACTCCCGCACCTCGTCGCGGGTGTTGACCTTCGGGTAGTAGCGCATCACCTCGGGGTCGGCCATCATCTCGGCCAGGAAGTCGAGGTCGGCGTGCGTCACCTCCCGCAGCGCCAGCCGGTCGGTTTCGAGGATCATGGTCGCTCACTTCTTCGCCCGCTTGATGACGAAGACGGCGGTCCGCTCGCCCTCGCCGGGGGTGAGCTTAGCCGGCCGTGGCGAACCCGGCTGGACGATGCAGGTGCGGATGGTGTCCGCGGCCGTCCACAGGTTGACCGCCGGGAACGTCTTGCCCTTGTCCGGCCCGGCCGTCAGGAGCAGGTCGAACTCGACCCGCTTGCCCTTGACCGCGACGATGCGGTACTTGCCCTGGGCGATCATGTCCGCGCCGCTGAGGGCGCGGACGGTGTTCCCCTTGAGCACCATGCGCAGGTCCTTGAACGCCCCGGGCGGCAGCACCACGCCGTTCATCTCCATGCCGACGACCTGCCAGGTGCCCTCGGCCTTCTTGTACTCCGGGGCGGCGACGACCGCGGCGGCGAGGAGCGAAGCGATCAGATGGGGCATGGGTTCCTTCTTTTCTTTCTCCCTCCCCCCCTTGGGGGGGAGGGTTGGGGTGGGGGGTGGGAGCGTCAACAACTCAGGGACATCGCCCCCGGCTCGTATCACTTACCCCCCACCCTAACCCTCCCCCCCAAGGGGGGAGGGAACAAAACCGCCTTGCTTGACCAGTTGTCGCGCACACGCCGCGGCGCCGATGAACCCGGCGTCGGAGCCGAGCTGGGCGTAGCGGATCTCCACCTGCTTCGCCGGGTAGCTCAGCGCGAACCGGCCGACGTACTCCCGAATCTTCGCCAGGAACGGCTCGCCAGCCGCGATCATCCCGCCACCGTAGACGATCAGCTCCGGGTCCACCACCGAGATGATCGCGCTGGCCCCCAGCGCCAGGTAGTAGGCGGTGTCGTCCACGATCCGCACCGCCAGGGGGTCGCCCTTGGCCGCCACGTCGAAGACCTCCTCGGCGGTCATCGCGTCGCCGTCGTCGTCGCGCAACAGCTCCCGCAGCCGGGTCGGGCCGCGGTGCGCCGCGATCGCCTCCCGGGTGCGGCCGACGACGCCGGTGGCGCTGGCGTACGCTTCCAGGCAGCCCTGCCGGCCGCAGCCGCACATCCGGCCGCCCTCCGGCAGCGCGATCCGCATGTGCCCGAGTTCGCCGCCGTGGCTGTGCGCCCCCTCGATCACCCGGTCGTTGATGATGACGCCGCCGCCGACCCCGGTGCCGAGGGTGAACAGCACCAGACTGTGGAAGTCGCGGCCGGCCCCGACCCAGTACTCGCCGAACGCCGCCGCGTTGGCGTCGTTCTGGAACGCGGTCGGCTTCTTGAACGTCTTCTGGATGGTGTCGCGGACCGGGACGTTCCGCCACGGCTTGAGGTTGGGCGGGTCGAGGATCAGCCCGCGGCGGAGGTCCATCATCCCTGGGGTGGCGACGCCGATGGCGGCGATGTCGCCCATCTTGAGCTTGGCGGCCGTGACCGCCTGGCGGATCGCCTCGGCCATGGTCGCCAGCCCGTGCTCCTGGCCGAACTGCGGCTCGGTCGGCAGGCTGACCGACTCGGCAGCGGCGCCGTTGTCGTCCACCACCGCCGCCTTCATGGTCGTCCCGCCGACGTCCAGCCCGACGTACCACAGCGCCTCGGCCATCCCTTCTCCCTCCCGTTGCGGATGTTGTATGGCCGCTCTGCGGTAAATCCCAAATCCCAAGCACCAACTCCCAACCGGAGTTCTGTTTGGGATTTGGTGCTTGGGATTTGGGATTTACCGCAGAGCGATACGTCCCCTATCATCGCCTCCGACCAAGGGAGGTCCACATGCCCGCGCACCGGTTCGCCCACTACCTGATCCTAGGCGCCGTCTGCGGGCTTTTGACGCTGCCGAACCTCGGCGCCCACAGCCTCTGGGACATGGACGAGGGGGTGAACGCCGAGTGCACCCGCGAGATGCTAGAGGCCGGCACCTGGGTGGTGCCGACGTTCAACTGGGAGCTGCGCACAGCCAAGCCGGTGATGACGTACTGGATTCAGCGGTTCTCGTACCTGGCGTTCGGCGTCAGCGAGTGGTCGGCCCGGCTGCCGTCGGTGCTGCTGGGCCTAGGGTCGGTGCTGCTGACGTATGAGCTGGGCCGGCGGATGTTCGGCGCGGCGACGGGCCTTCTGGCCGGGGTGGCGCTGGCGTCGGCGGTGCAGTTCTGCGTCCTCTCGCACGCGGCGACGCCGGACGCGCCGCTGATCTTCTTCACCGTGCTGACGTTCACCCTGTTCTGGTTCGGCCACGAGAACGGCAGTCAACGGTGGATCGTGCCGACGGCCTTCGCAAGTGGGCTGGCGGTGCTGAGCAAGGGGCCGATCGGGCTGATACTGCCGGGGCTGGCGGTGGTCGCGTACTTCGCGTGGAACTACGACCCGATCTCGCCGCCGCGGGTGCCCGGATGGCTGCGGTGGATCACCCGCCCTCTCACGCGCCTCGGGAGTTGGACGGCTGCACGCTCGGCACCGCTGCGCTTCCTGGGCCGACAGGTCCGCGGCTTGGTGCTGGCGGTCAGGAACCGGGAGACTCGACGGCTGTTCGACCCGCGGCTCACCTGGGGGTGGCTGACGTTCGGGCTGGTGGCGCTGCCGTGGTACGTCCTGGTCACGTCCGAGACCAAGGGCGAGTACATCGAGGAGTTCTTCGGCAACCACAACGTCAACCGGTTCCTCGCGCCGATGGAGAACCACAAGGGGCCGGTGGTGTACTACGTCGGGGCGCTGGTGGTGCTGTTCGCGCCGTGGTCGTGCTTCATCGGGGGGGCGCTCTGGTATGCGGTCAAGGGCGCACGCAACGCAAGCCCCCCAAGCCCACCCGTGGCAACGGGTGGGCTTGCGCCCTCTCAGCGCGCCGACCGGTTCCTGCTGTGCTGGTTCTTCGCGTACCTCGTCTTTTTCTCGATCGCGCAGACGAAGCTGCCGAACTACATCGCCCCGCTCTACCCCGCGCTGGCGATCCTGACCGCGCGGTTCCTGGTGCGGTGGGGCGAGAGTGCCATCAACCCCGCCCGCTGGGTGATGCCGACGGCAATCGCCGGCGTCGCCCTGACGGGTATCCTGCTCGCGGCCGGGCTGGTCCTCGCGTCGGGCGTGTTGCCGCTATCGCTCAAGGGGATGCGGACGTTCCCCGGGCTGGAGGCATGGGCGTGGGTCGGGCTGATCCCGCTGGCCGGCGCCGCGGTCATGGCTTGGGCGCTGCGCGCCGGCCAGCGCCCGGTCGCCGTCGCGGCAGTGGCGGTTGCTTCCGTTGGGATGGTCGGGGTGATTGCCGCCGGGCCGCCGCTGGTGGTGGACCGGTACAAGGCAGCGAAGGAACTGGTGCTAACGTCCGGCGCCCGGCAGACGGACCGCGACATCCGACTCGCGGCGCTCCTGTACTTCCAGGACAGCCAGAGCATCGTCTTCTACGCCGGCCGCAAGGTGGAGATCGTCCACTCGGCCGAGCAGGCGAACCAGTTCCTGGCGATGCCGCGGCCGGCGTACCTGTTCGTGCCGGAGCCAATCTGGGCCGAGCACTTCGTCGGCAAGCCGGCCACCCCGCCGCACCGGGTCGTCGCCAAGAAGTACGACTTCTACCGCAACGCCGACATCCTGGTCGTGACCAACGAACCGGTCGAGGGGTTCACGTCCCGTCCTTCCCGCGAATCTGGGCCTTGAGGACGTGCCGCAGCCGGCCCTCGATCTTCTGATGAGCCTTGTCCACCTCCTTGTCGGTGAGTTGCCGGTCGGCGACGCGGTACGTCAGCGCGTAGGCGAGGCTCTTGGTCCCGGCCGGGATGCTCTCGCCGCGGTACACGTCGAACAGTCGGACGCCCTCCAGCAATTCACCACCGGCCGCGGTCAACTCGGCGAGAACGCGCTCGGCCAGCACGTCCTCGGCGACGACCGCCGCCACGTCGCGCAGCACCGGCGGGAAGGTCGAGACGGGCCGGTACGGGAACCGCTCCGGCACCGCCGCGAGGATCGCTTCTAGGTCGAGTTCCGCGACCAGCACCGCCCGGTCGGCGAGCTTGAAGGAGACCGCCGCGGTCGGGTGCAGTTCTCCGAACGCGCCGACCGACTTGCCGTTCACCAGCAGCCGCGCCGCCCGACCGGGGTGCAGGTGCGGCACATCCTTCGCCGGCTCGAACGCGACGCCCGGCAGGTGCAGGTCGGCGGCCAGCCCCTCGATGACGCCCTTGAGGTCGTAGAAGGCCGCCTGCGTCGGCTTCTCGCCGAGCGGGTCGTCCCACGCCGCCTCGTCGCGCCGCCCCGACAGCACCAGCGCCAGCCGCCGCGGCTCGTCGGGGAGCTGTTCACCCTCCCGCGGCAGGTAGACCGGCCCGAGTTCGTACAGCGCCACGGATGGGAAGTTCTTCAGGTTCTCCGCCGCCACCGCCAACACGCCGGGGAGCAGCGTCCGCCGCATCACCGACCGCTCAGGACTGACCGGGTTAACGAGGGTGACGGGCGAAGCCCACGGACTGCCGTCCGTGGGCTTGCCGGGGTTCAACTTCTCTTCTGCTTCAACCCCCGTCAGCGCATACGTGATGACCTCTTGCAACCCCGCGTCCGCCAGCAGGTCGCGGACCTTCTCCTCCAACTCCAGCGACCGGTTCCCCTTCTGCTCCGGCAACTCCAGCGGCAGCCGCGACTCCGGCAGCCGGTCGTAGCCGCTGACGCGGGCCAGCTCCTCGATCAGGTCGGCGGCCCCGGCCTGGATGTCCAGCCGCGTCGGCGGCGTCGTCACCTTCCAGCCCCAGACCGTCGGCTCGACCTTGAATTGAAGCGCCGTCAACACCCGCTCGACCTCGCCTTCGGGCATCGGCACGCCGAGCAGCCGCTCGATCTCGGGGCGGTTCAGCTCGACCACCTGCGGCGGCACCGGGGCCGGGTAGTTGTCCACAATCCCGGCCAGCACCTCACCGCCAGCGTACGCGCGGAACAGCTGCGCCGCCCGGGTCGCGGCCGGCTTGACCACCTCGGGGTGAACGCCGCGGCTGAACCGCGTGCTCGCCTCGCTGAACAGGTTGAACTGCCGAGCCGTCTTGCGGACGCTCACGAAGTCGAAGCTCGCCGCTTCAAGCAGGATCGTCGTGGTCGTCTCCGTGACCTCGGTCTCCAGCCCGCCCATGACCCCGGCCAGCGCGATCGGCCCGGCCGGGTCGGCGATGACGAGGTTGTCCGGCCCGAGTTCCCGGTCCTGGCCGTCGAGTGTCTTGAGCTTCTCGCCGACCTTCGCCGGGCGGACGATGATCGTCGGCGCCTTGCCGCCGGCCCGCTTGACCAGCGCGTTGTAGTCGAAGGCGTGCAGCGGCTGGCCGTACTCCAGCATGACGAAATTGGTCACGTCCACCACGTTGTTGATCGACCGCATCCCGGCGTAGGCGAGCCGGCCCTGCATCCACCGCGGGGCCGGGCCGACCTTGACGTTGCGGATGACCGTCGCCGAGTATCGGGCGCAGAGCTTCGGGTCGGCGATCTCGACCTTCACCTTCCCTTCGACCGACTCCTTCGCCGTCTGGAAGCTCAGGTCCGGTTCGTGGACCTCCGCGCCGGTCAGCGCCGCGACCTCCCTGGCGATGCCGAGCAGCGACAGGCAGCGGGCCATGTTCGGCAGCACGTCCAGATCGACCACCACTTCGCCGAGTACGTCTTGCAGCGGTGTCCCCGGGGCCGGGTCGGCGTCGTCGAGGATGATGATGCCTTCGTGCTCGTCGGAGATGCCCAGCTCGAAGTTGGACATGCACATGGCGTCGTTCGGGATGCCGCGCAGCTCCTTCGGCTCCAGGGTGAAGGTGGTCTTCTTGCCGTCCTTGTCCGTGTAAAAGTACCGGGTGCCGCGCAGCCCCAGGACGACCTTCATGCCGCTCTGGCCCGGCGCGATGTTGGTCGCCCCGGTGACGACGGTCTTCGGCT
>DASSAT010000857.1:0-3577 GCA_035699305.1 Fimbriiglobus sp.
GAAATAGCCAGGGGTGAAACCCCTGGTTAGGGATACCCCCGAAACCATCGTAGCCCCAACGGGGCGACCCATGACCAACAGGGTCGCCCCGTTGGGGCTACGGATCATTCCTTGCCGTGGTCCAGGGGTTTCACCCCTGGCTATTACCGGACGCCCCGTCGGGGCGACAAGACTTCGGACCGGGTAGGCGGGTTTCAGGATTCCTGATCTGGTGCCTTCTGTTTCCTGACTCCTGACTCCTGTCGAGGCGGCCGCCCGTCGCGCGGGTGTGTCACACCCCAGCGCCTCGCCACGTAGAGCAACTGCTTCGCCAGCCCGTGCAGCACCATCACCTCCTTGCGCGTCGGCAGCGCTCGCACCACCACCTGCCGGACGACGTGGAAGATGCCCTCGGCTCGGGCGTCCCACAGGAACCGCACCGCCGTCAGCGACTCCTTGAGGTGCGCGAACATGCGCTCCTGGTCCTCATACGACGCGGGTGGCTCCAGTCCTCCCTCGCCCGGCCGGTGCTTGAGCCACTGCCGGCGCAACTCGTAGAGGCAGACCGCGGCCGTCTGCGCCAGGTTCAGCGACGGGTACTCGTCATCCGTGGGGACGAACATCATCCCGTGGCAGGCGGCGATCTCGTCCACCGTCAAGCCGCTTGGCTCCGGGCCGAACACCACCGCCGCTGGAGCACGGTCCAGCGCCGCCAAGAGAGCCGGCACCTTCTCCTCTGGGGTGCCCCAGAACCCTTTGCGGGCCAGCCCGCCGACCTCGCCGGACGTCGCCAGCACGAACGCGCAGTCGGCCACCGCATCGGCCAACGTCGGGACGGTGCGCGCAGCTTGAAGGACGTTTAGTCCATGGACGGCCATCATCGCCGCGTCGCGGTGCTGGGGGTTCGCAATCGGATCGACCAGGACGAGGTGGCGCAGGCCGAAGTTCCGCATCACCCGGGCGACGGCCCCCAGGTTCCCGGCGTAGTGCGGGCGGACCAGGACGACGCGGCAGCGATCGAGTGACATGAAGGCAATTCACCGCAGAGGGCGCGGAGGGCGCAGAGAGCAAGACCGAGTTGGAAACCATTCTAACTCATACTCTTCTCTGCGTTCTCTGCGCCCTCCGCGGTGAATACTTCTTCGTCATCCGCGTGCCATCGCTTTCTCTTTCGCCAGCTCGCCGACGCGCTTGAGGTCGAGCTTACCGCTGCCGAGGACGGGGAACGACTCCACGGGGTAGCAGTCGCGCAGGTCCGGTATCCACAGGTTCGGCAGACCCCGCTGCCGCAGTTGCGCGAAAACCCCCTCCAGCTGATATCCGATCGCCGGCAGGTGCAACACCACCACCCGCTCGCCGCGCCGCTCGTCGGGGACCGCCGCCACCGCTAGCACCCGATCGCTGGGACTGCCCAGGGCGTCGTGCATCTCCTCGTCGAGCCGCTCCAGCGGCACCATCTCGCCGCCGATCTTGGCGAACCGGCTGATCCGCCCGGTGATGCGGATGAACCCGTCCTCCTCCACCAGCCCCACGTCGCCGGTCACGTACCACCCGTCGCGGACCACCTCCTTGGTCTTCTCCGGCAGGCGCAGGTAGCCGAGCATCACGTTCGGCCCCTTGACCGCCAGCACCCCCTCGGCCGCCGGCGGCAGCGGCGCGAACGTCTCCGGGTCGAACGCCTTCGCACAAACACCCGGGATCGGCTGGCCCACCGTCCCCATCGTGTTCGCCGTCTGACGCAGGCCGCCGACCTCCACATCGAAGATGTTGGTGCTGACCACCGGGGAAAGCTCCGTGGTGCCGTACCCCTCCAGCGGCAGGATGCCGAACTTCGCGTGGAACTCCTCGGCCAGCTTGACCGGCAGCTTCTCCGCCCCGCAGATCAAGAGTCGCAGCGAGTCGAAGACCCCCGGCTCGGCCCGGCGGAGGTAGAAGCGGACGAACGTGGCGGTGCCCAGCAGCATGGTGCAGCGGTGCCGGCGGCAGAGGTCGCCGACCTCCTTGGCCGCTCGCGGGTCGGGGAAGTACACCGCCTCCATCCCGATCGCCAGCGGCGCCCACAGGCAGACCGTGCAGCCGAACGTGTGGAAGAACGGCAGCGTCGCCAGGATGCGGTCGTCCGCCCGCAGGTCCACCCCCCGGCGGAACCCGTCCACGTTCGCCGACACGTTCCGGTAACTGAGCATCACCCCCTTCGGCTCGCCGGTGCTGCCGCTGGAGAAGAGGATCGTCAGCCGGTCGTCCAGCCGCGTCCGGTGGATGCCCAGGACGCGCTCCAGCAGTCGGCCGGGGAGCAGCAGAACCGCCAGGAACGTCAGCAGCTTCTCCCGGCCGGAAATGCCCCCGAGCGCGTCTTCGAGGTAGAGCCGCTGGACGTCGCCGGGCAGGTCCATCGGGATGCGGTCGAGGAACCGCTTCGACGTGATGACCGTCTTGATCTCCGCCTGCCGCGCCGCGGAGAGGACCGGGTCGGTGCCGGCGGTGTAGTTCAGGTTGATGACCGTCTTGCGCAGGAAGGCCAGCGCCAGGTTGGCCAGCGCTGACCCCATGCCGGTCGGCAGCCAGACGGCGACGTTTTGCTCCGGCCCCAGCCGCGCCCGCAGCCACCGGGTCAGGCACCAGGCGGCGACCAGCGCCCGCGGCCAGGTCAGCGTCCGCTCGGTGCCGGTGGCCACGTCCACGAATGCCACCCGCCGCAGGTTCCGCCACGCCGCCGCGTTGCGGACGAACTCCCGGTGCACCGGCAGGACGTGGTCGCTCTCGCGGATGCCGCACTCGGCGTTGCACAACTGCACCGCGGCGCGGACCTCGGCGGCGGTCGTGGTGTGCGGCAGCGGCTTGCCGAAGTACACCGCCACCCGCCGGCGGAACGCCTTGGGCCACTTCCAGAAGATGCGGCCCCGCTCCCAGCTGAACGCCATGCCCCACAGGTTGTCGAGGTACGCCGGCACGACCGGCACCGGCTGCCGCGCCCGGCGCAGCACTCGCTCGATGCCGCGGCCGAACGGGAGCATCTGGCCGTTGCGGGTGAGCGTCCCCTCCGGGAAGACGACCACCGCCCGCCCCTCGTCCAGCGCCGCCGTCACCTTGTCCAGCGCCGCGACGGTGGCGTGCGGCCGGCCCTTGGTGGTGTCGATCGGGATGAACCGCCGCCGGCCGAACGACAGGAGGAACCGCAGCACCGGGTTCTTGCGGAACCCCGCCCACATGACGAACGTCACCGGCCGCGGGGCCGCCGCCCACAGCAGCAGCCAGTCGAGGTAGGTGACGTGGTTGCACACGATCAGGACCGGCCCGGCGGTCGACACCCGGTCCGCGTGGTAGACGCGGAACCGGTACAGGACGTGGGCGACGAGCCGGGCGAGCGGCGTGTACAACCCCGGGAACCGCCGGGCCAGCGCGAGGTAGAGCACGACGGCCGCGGCCGGCAGCCACGGCCACAGGCCGACAAGATCAGCGGCGAACAGGGCAGCCGCGAACGAAGCCATGACGCGGGTTCTCGGGAGGACACGGCCCCGTGGTGGGTTAGAGTATTCGCCCGACCGGCCGGCGTGGAGGTGTGACCTGGGACTGCGGCCGTCCCGGCCGCTCTTGCTCC
>DASSAT010000858.1:0-12697 GCA_035699305.1 Fimbriiglobus sp.
TGGTGGGTTATTGCGGGGTGTGTCCGGGCAGCCTCCGGTTGCGGTTGTCGCGTCGAACCCCCTCTTGCCGTGTTGACCCTCGATTCCCAGGGCGTTTTTCATGATCCGCTCGGATGGACCCCGAGGACGCTACTAAACAACGACAGGTGTGCTCCGTCGGGCCGTGGCCACCTCCACGCCGGCATCACCGAACCTCTGAAACAATAACCGGTTACGAGCAGACACACAGTAACGGCCTATTCGGAACTACTGACCCTACAAGACTGCACATCAGGTCTCGGCTTTCCCTCGGGGGGAGTCATGGCATCGGTACTGGTCGTCGAGGATAGCCCGACCCAGGCGAAGTACCTGGAGCACCTGCTGAGCTGCTGCGGCCACAAGGTCCGGCTGGCCGGCAACGGCGTCGAGGCGCTGGCGGCGCTGCGCGAGTCGGTCCCGGACCTGGTCCTGACCGACATGATGATGCCCGGGATGAACGGGCTGGACCTGGTGGCCGCCGCCCGGACCGAGTTCCCGGGGCTGCCGGTCGTCCTGACCACCGGGGCCGGCAGCGAGGAGTTGGCCGTCCAGGCACTTCGGGCCGGGGCCGCCAACTACATCCCCAAGCCGAACCTCGCCCGGGAGGTCGGGCCGCTCTTGGAGGAGGTGCTCTCGGTCGCCCGGTCACAGCGCAAGCAAGCGCTGTTCCTGGAGCGGATGACCGCCGCCGAGCACGTCTTCGCGCTGGAGAACGACCCGGACCTGGTGCCGGAGGTGGTCGGCCACGTCGAGGCGCTGTTGCGGCAGATGGAACTGTTCGACCCGTCGGACCGGGTGCGGATCGGGGTGGGGGTGCACGAGGCGGTGGTCAACGCCATGGTACACGGCAACCTGGAGGTCAGCTCCGAACTCAAGTGCGGCGAGTGGCAGGCGTACCACGCTCTGATCCGCGAGCGGGCCGGGCACGAGCCGTACCGCTCCCGGCGGGTGCGGGTGCGGCTACGGGTGGACCGGTCGCCGTTTCTGGAGGTCGTCGTGCGGGACGACGGGCCGGGGTTCGACCCGCGGGAACTGCCGGACCCGACAGACCCGGCGAACTGGGAGAAGGCGTGCGGCCGCGGGCTGCTCCTGATCCGCACGTTCTTCGACAGCGTGGAACACAATGCGACGGGCAACGCGATCACGATGACGAAAGGCGAACCCCGAGCGGCAGCGAGGGGGTAGTGTGACCCTGGGACCGCGGCCGTCCCGGCCGCTCTTGCTACGCGAGTCAGGGGCCATCCGCAGTACGGCAGCGCCCCGACCCGCCGAGCAAGAGCGGCCGAGACGGCCGCGGTCCCAGGGATTACTTCGCCTGCAACTCGCCCAGTGCCGAGGCGGCTTCGATGCGGACCGAGGCGGTCCGGTCGCGGGTCAGCTGCTTCAGCCCGGACACCACGCCGGGGGTGTTCACCTTCGCCCGGACCAGCGCCCGGATGCACGCCGACCGGGGGTTGGGGTCGGCCAACTCCTCGGCCGCCTGGATCAGGGTCACGGCCATCGGCGAGTACCCGGTCACGTCCGCGGCGGTCAGCTTGTCGATCTCCCGGGCCAGCACCACCGGGTCGCCCGGCCGCTGCATCAGCGACAGCACCCGGGCCACCTGGATCGGCAGCGGCTTCAAGTTCGACCTGGCCGGGACCGGCTTCACGTCCGACTTGGCTGGGACTGGGGAAGGCAGCGGCTTCACGTCCGGCCTGGTCGGGGACGGAGCCGGAGCCGGGGTCGGCGGCGGGGTCATCTCCACCACGACCGGCTTCGGAGCGAACGGGTCGGACGCCCCAGCGGCCACCGACGGCGGGATGCGGCTCGGCTCCCTGACGGCGACCGGCCGCGGCTGCGGACGCGGGGTTGGAGTCGGCGGCGGGGTCGGCTGGCGCATTGCGACCGCCGGGGCGCGCGGCGGCGGCGGCGGCGTGGGCCGCGGGACCTGCATCGCCACCGTCGCCGCGGGCGGCGGCGGTTCGTCGCCGAGCAGCATGTCGAGCAGGTTGGCCGGCCGGTCGGCGCGGGCGTGGGCCGCCTGGACTTCGGACATCTCATCACCGTCCGTCCCGGCGGACCGGGCGAACCGGGCCGGCACCCTCGGGGCGTTGGCCAGGCCGTCGCGGGCGAAGGCGACGATCTGCGGCCACGGCCGCTGGTCGATGCGGTCGTAGTACTCCTTGCCGGTCGGCCGGGCGACGTGCCGGGCCGCCAGACCGCCGGACGACTTCTCCTCGCCGGCCGGGCCGGGCTTGGACCACGCGGCCGCGGTCGTCGTGCCGTTGGCCGGCGTCTCCTTGGGCACCTCGCGCGGCCCCTCGGGGATCGGCTCGGGAGACACCGGCGCTTCCATGATCGCCGGGGTCGAGCAGACCGCTCGCAGGCACTTGGCCAGCGCCTCCTGGGCGGCGGCCACCACCCGCGGCGACTTCTCCGCCGGGTTGCCGTCCGCGTTCGAGCAGGTCGCGGCCATCGTCAGCGCGGTGATCGTCTTCTTGGTGCAGCAGCAGCCGTTGAGGAGCGTCTTGGCCGCCTCCAGCCGCACCCACTCGTTGCGGTCCACGCGCAGGGCGGCAACCAGGGCGTCCTCGGCCTCCGGCCAGTAGTGGCAGTCCAGGGTGCCGAGGTACTGCACCGCCTCGATGCGGTCCTTGGCGCCCATGCGGTCGAGCTTGGCCTTGGCCGCGGCCCCGACCGGGCCGGGGGCTTGCAGCTCGGCGAGCGTCGGCGTCTGCGGCGGGAACGGCGGGATCAGCCCGCGGGTCAGCTTGGAGAGCGGCGCCTGGATGCGCTGGCGGAGCTGGCCGAGCGGGGTGCGGGCCAGCGCCCGCTGGCGATACTCGCGCTGGGCGCGGGAGAGGCCGAGGAAGCTCCAGAGGGTGGTGGTCGGGCCGGGCGGCGGCGGGTAGGCGCCGATGCCGATCGGGTCCGGGGCGGCCGGCAGCGGCGCGGCGAACGAGCCGGCCGCGGTCTGCGGGGCCGTGACGCCGGGGACCGACGAGACGATCGGCGGCGGCGGCGGGGCGGCCGGGACCTGGGCGACCGCGGCGGACGCCAGCGCCGGGGCCGCCACCAATGCGCTCACGGTTCGCAGGATCGACATGGCACCTGACCTCACACGGACGGCCGAGACGGTAGATTGACGGGCCTCTATGGGTTATTACTCGGATGATGTCTGGAGCGAACTTGACGAGTCCTCTCGATTTTCCGGATGTGTGGATTGGCGAAAGTGGGGCGAAAGGGTGAGGCGTTCGCAGAACCCCTCCCCCGACCCCTCCCCGAAGCGGGGAGGGGAGGAAGAGACAGGGGCCGCCCTCTTTCTCCCCCTCCCCGAAGCGGGGAGGGGGTAGGGGGGAGGGGTTGAGCGCCCCACCCCCTCGCTGCCGCTCGGGGTTCGCCGCTCCGCGGCTCGGCGCCGTCAGTACTGCAACTGCGCCCCGAGGCGGATGCCGTGCGCGTACCAGTCGTCGCGGGCGCGGGTGCGGATCGGCGAGGTCAGCCCGGACACCTGACGGAAGCTGGTGCTCGTCGGCAACAGCCGCGGGTTGACGATCGGGTCGATCTGGTCGCCGGGGCGGGCCACGCTCTCCAGGTACAGCAGGTCGTACCCGATCATCACCCGGAGGTGCCGGCTCACCTGCACCCCGACCTGTGCCCCCACCTCGCTGACCACCGACAGCCGGTTGCTCACCTGCCGGCCGTTGTTCGCCCCCTGCACCGCCAACAGCCCGGTCGGCAGCCGCGGCACCCCGGCGACCGACACCGCGGAGAAGCCGTCGATGTCCACCTCCTGCCGGGTGTTGCCGACGCCGCCCTTGACCGTCAGGTTGACGAACGCCGGCCCGAACCGGTACTCGCCGCGCAGTCCGAGCACTCCGCCCCAGAACTGGTTGCGGGTGCGGAACCGATCGGCCACCGTCAGCACACTGCCGGTGCCGCTGTAAGGGACGTTGTCGAGCACCACCACCCCGCCGTCGATCGGCCGCGTCACCTGGGTGATGGCCAGGTACTCGTCGAGGTCGAGGTACTTGCCGCCGGCGAGGAAGTCGAACGAGTAGTTCGGGCAGTAGGCGATGTTGCGGATGACGGTCAGGTCGGCGCCGGAGAGCCGCGAGCCGGTCGCCAGGAACGCCCCGCCAGCCAGCAGGCCGGGGTCGGAGACCAGCAGCTCGGCCGGCCGGGCCAGGAGCGCGTCCAGGAATGGGCGGACGAGCTGCGGCGAGCCGCCGGGGCCGGAGTTGACCGCAGCGAAGGCCGACTTCTGTTCGAGCAGGAAGCCGCTCGCCTGGACGCCGAGGGTGTGGCGGTCGTTGAGCCATGTCCCGATGTAAAGCCGTCCGCCGTCGGCCGGGCCGAACTCGTGCTCGCGGCCGCCGATGACCGGCACCGATGGCAGACCGGGCCGGTTGCCGGCGACCAGCAGCGGCACCTGGGCGGGCTTGAGCCAGTACAGCAGGTAGTCGCCGCCGACCCAGAAGGAGTCCGGCGGCCCGAGGTGCGTGTCGCGGAGGATCGGCGGCGCGGCCGGAGCCATTTGTTGTGGCGGGTACGCGGCCGGGCTGACGGGCATGGTCGGCGCGGGCTGGTACAGGGCCGGCGCCGGGGTCGGCGGGAGCGGGCCGGGTGGCGCCGCCGGGGCGGGCTGCGCCGCCAGGACGGCCGACAGGACGAGGCCGGGGAGCATCCTTGCCCCTCCGCGGAATGACCGGGTGTCCGCCAGCGGACCGGCGGGTAGTCGGGACAGTTATCGTCCGACCGGCACAACCGGCTTGAGCGATACGTCCGATGAAATTGGCGGAAAGCTCATTCCTTGTGCCACTTGCCCGAAATACCTGTCCCCCCCGGAATTATTAAAAGCCGGCTCTATGCGTCCGGGCATACTTGCCAAACCGGATGAAGGAACCCTAAAAATATCTGTGAAGGGTTTCCCGAGAGTGCGTGTCGATTAGCCCACCTTAAAAGTCCGCCCCACTCGAATCGGTTTTGAACTCCCCCGTTACGGCCGCGCTAGCCGGCCGTGAGTCAGCCCCTTTCCTTGACAGGACGCCAATCGTGTACAGGCATCGACGTGTCGGATTTACGCTGATCGAGCTGCTGGTGGTGATCGCCATCATCGCGATCCTCATCGGGCTGCTGCTGCCCGCGGTGCAGAAGGTCCGCGAGGCGGCCGCCCGGACCCAGTGCCAGAACAACCTCAAGCAGATCGCCCTGGGCCTGCACAACTACCACGACGCCTACCAGCAGTTCCCGTCCGGGATCGCTCCGAGCAACCGCTGCTGCTTCGGCACCTGGGTCATCCCGACTCTGCCGTACCTGGAGCAGGAGAACCTGTACAAGCTGTACCAGAACTACAGCACCGGCCCGGCCACGTACTCGGCGACGGTCAACCGCCCGGTCACGACCACCCGGCTGAAGGTGCTGACCTGCCCGAGCGACACGCAGAACACGTTCGCCACCGGCGGGGTGCAGCTCACCCTGCACAACTACGTCATCAACTTCGGCAACACCGGGATCATCCGCGACTCGGCGACCGCGAACGTGGTGGTGGTGAACGCCTACGGGTCGTCCGGGGTGATCTACGGCGGGGCGCCGTTCAAGGTGTCGCAGCCGATGACCATCCAGGGCATCTCCGACGGGTCGAGCAACACACTGATGGTGTCGGAGACCCTCCAGGGGGCCAACAACGACCTCCGCGGGCTGACCTGGTGGGGGTACGGGACCGGGTTCATGACCTACCTCGGGCCGAACAGCTCCTCCCCGGACGTGATGCAGGACGCCAACTACTGCAAGAACCAGCCGCCCAACGCCCCGTGCTTCGCCCCGTACACCACCAACCAGCCGATCACCCTGGCCGCCCGCAGCCGGCACACCGGCGGGGTCAACGCCGCCCTGGGTGACGGGTCGGTGCGGTTCTTCTCCAACTCGGTGGACCTGCTGACCTGGCGGGCGCTGGGCACCGCCCAGGGCGGCGAGGTCGTCAGCAACTACTAACCCACCGAGGAGGTGGAATACGATGCGCGTTTTCGGTTATCTTGCCGTGCTCGTCGCCGCGGCCGGGCTGGCCGGCTGCGGCGGCGGGACGAACAAGAAGGCCGTGTCCGGCACCGTGACCTGGAAGTCGCAGCCGCTGGCGACCGGGATGATCCGCTTCCTGCCGGTCGAGGCCGGCGGCCAGACCGAGACCGGGGCGGTCATCACCGATGGGAAGTTTGACATCCCCAAGGAGCAGGGGCTTCTGCCGGGCAAGTACAAGGTGGCGATCAGCTCCCCCGACCCCAAGAGCGGCCAGGGGCCGGCGGACGCCGCCCCGGGCGAGCGCGGCGGCTACCCGGCCACGGAGCGGATCGCGGCCAAGTACAACTCGAAGACCGTGCTGACCGCCGACGTCACCGCCGACGGCAAGAACCACTTCGAGTTCCAGGTCGAGTGAGCACAGGTCGCCCGGTCGAAAGCCCTGCTCTCGTAGGGTGGGTCGAGTCTTCGAGGCCCGACGCGGCTTTCCTCCCCTCCCCGCTTCGGGGAGGGGCCGGGGGAGGGGTTCTTCGAAAGCCACCCCTCACCCCAGACCCCTCTCCCGCAAGAATGCTGTGTTGAAAACCTCGTTGTCGGGTGGCTTTGTCTTCAGCCCGAAGGGCTGGGAGTTCTCAGCCCAGGGCGTAGCCCTGGGGAGCAGGCCAACCGCTCCTGAGCCCTGAAAGGGCGGACCCGGGACGGAACTCAAGAAGTTGCTGGACTCGCTCGGACTGGTCGCGTCGGGCGGGTGCCTCTGCGATGACCGGGCGGCGGCGATGGACACTTGGGGTGTCGAAGGTTGTCTGGAGCGGCGGGAGGAAATCCTGACGTGGCTGCGGGGCGAGTACAATCGGCTGGGGTGGCGGCGCAAGCTCCTTGTTGGGATGTGGGCCGTCGGGACCGGCCTCGCGTTCCGGGTGAACGCCCCCGACCCGGCCGCGAGCCTGTTTGATGAGGCGATCCGGCGGGCTACGGCGGGTCGGTGAACACCGCGTCTGTCATATCGGCAACATAATACTGTCCCGGCGTCCAGTCGCGGATGATGACATTTATCCAAAACGGGGTGTTCCGGTCCACCCTCTTAATGTCCTCTTCATTGCGCATTCTCAACCAGACCCATCCCCACTGCGCCGCCTGAACGGTGTGCGCCCATCCACCAAACTCCCGTATGTATTCGATTCGCACCCGCCAACGGACGTTTGAATAATAGTCTTTCGCGGCGAGCGGGTTAGACTCCCATGCTCGCGTCAGCTCACGGGCCGCCGCTGCGTCTAGGTCGCGCACCACACGGCGGGCCGGCACGTCTGCTACGGGCGTCGCGTCGGCCGCGTCGGCGACGGGCGGCCTCGGGCGCGCGGCCGATGCGCCCGGCGTCACCATCATAACGAGTACAAAGCCGAACGCCATCGCGCCAACCGCGGCGACGGCCCCGATCACGACGGTCCGATGATACTTCGCACGGATGACCACCCGGCGCGCCCGGCCGGTGGCTAACCGGGCGCGAATCGGGCGGGCGGGCTGGCGGTCCGCGCGGCGGGCAATGGCGGGGCGCGGTTCCACGGTCGGCCTCTCGAAAGAGGTTCGGTACTTCGGTTAGTCAACCCCAACTTTAATGTCTGTTGCTGGCGTGTCAACTCGCGTCCGAGTTATGCCCTTACCAGAAGGGCGACACACGGCTAAGCTGTCTCGCCCTTTCAGGGCTCGGCGCCGGTGGGGCCGCGTCCCCAGGGCTGCGCCCTGGGCTGAGAACTCCCAGCCCTTCGGGCTGAAGACAGGGCCGTCACATCACCAGCATTTCAACGGCGCACCGCAAGAGGAGAGGGGAACCAGACGGCGGGCCTCGCGGACTCGGCCCACGCGACATGCCCCGAGCACTTCGACCGCGCAAGCACGGGTCGGCGTCATTTTCCCCTTGCCTCCGCCGCGAACCCTGGCTATTCCCCCGCCGCGCCCATTGGGGGACTCGGGCGCGCACGGGGAGAACCGACCGTGGCCGACCGGGACGCCGGGCTGGTCGTCGAGACCGCCTGCCTGACGAAGATCTACCAGAACCGCCAGATCGCCCTCAACGACGTCACCCTGACGATCGAGCCGGGCTGCGTCCTCGGCCTGCTCGGGCCCAACGGCGCCGGCAAGACCACCTTCCTCCGCCTCGTCCTCGGACTGCACCGGCCGACCGCCGGCTGGGCCAAGGTGTTCGGCCGGTTCATGTCCGCCAACGCCGCCGACCTGCGCCGCAAGATCGGCTACATCCCCACCAACCCCCAGTTCCCCAAGGGGCTGACCCCGATCAGCTACCTCGACTACATCGGGCGACTCTTCGGCATGCCGCGCGACTCGCGCAAGCCGCGCCTCGCGTCGCTCATCCGCGCCGTGGACCTGCTGCCGCACTCCGGCGAGCCGATCGCGTACTTCACCCCCGGCATGACCGCGCGGCTGGCCGTCGCCGTCAGCCTCATCAACGAGCCGGACCTGCTCATCTGGGACGAGCCGACGCACGGGCTGGACATCGAGGCCCGGCGGTCGATGCTCGAACTCATCAAGACGCTCGCCGCCGAGAAGACGCTGATCCTCTCCAGCCACAACCTCTCCGACGTGGACGAGGTGTGCAACCACGCGGCGGTGCTCAACAAGGGGCAGATGATCTTCCACGGCACCCTGCAAGACCTCAAGGGCCGCATCCGCAGGAACCACTACGAACTGGACCTGGAGGGGGATCAGAAGTCGATCAGTAAGACGGTCGGCCTCTTGCGCGCCATGAAGGAGGTCATCTCCGCGTCGCTGCGTCACCGGCGACTGGACCTGAAGCTGACCGACGAGGTATCCAACACGGCGATCCTCGCCCAGGTGTTCCAGGCGCTCTGCGACAACAAGGTGGCCCTGGTCAGCGTCCGCACCGTCGGCATGCAGACCGAGCAGGCGTACCTGGACCTCGTCGAGAAGGAAGAGTCCCGCGGGTTCACCCGGTTGTACTCGCCGGCCGAGGCCGCGTGAGCGGCGGACGCCCGGCGACTGATGTTGACACCGGTTCAGGTGAACGAAATACTAGACACCCGGCCGATAACTGTACGGCCGATCACTGAACCCAGCTCAGGAGCGAACCATGACCGTCAAGCCGATCCCGGACGGGTATCACACCGTCACCCCGTACTTCACGGTCCGCAACGCGGCCGCGGCGCTGGAGTTCTACAAGAAGGCGTTCGGGGCGGTCGAGCTGATGCGGTTCGACATGCCCGACGGTGGGGTGGCCCACGCCGAGATTCAGATTGGCGACTCCAAGGTGATGTTCGGCGACGAGTGCCCGGTCATGGGGAACAAAAGCCCGCAGTCCCTCGGCGGGACGACCGGCGGGCTGTGCATCTACGTCGCGAACTGCGACGCCATGTTCGCAAAGGCGCTGGCCACCGGGGCGACGGTGATGAAGCCGATGGCCGACCAGTTCTACGGCGACCGCAGCGGCACGGTGATCGACCCGTTCGGCCACGCCTGGACGATCGCCACCCACAAGGAAGACGTGTCGCTCGACGAGATGAAGGCCCGGATGGCCGCCCTGATGCAACCGCAGGCGGCGTAAGGCCAGCGGGCCGCCACGGAGGGCGGCCCCTACAAGACCTGCGTTTTGTAGGGGCCGCCCTCCGTGGCGGCCCGGGCTTTGAGGAGACGCTGACATGGACGCCCAGACCGCGACGGTAAACGTGACCATCCGGTTCAACCGGTTCCTGCCGTACTGGGCGGTGCTCCAGACCGACCTGCGGCAAACGGTGCGCAGCTGGGTGTACCGGCTGTGGGTGCTGCTGGTGCTGGCGGCGGCGGCCGGGTCGGTGGTGTACAAGGTCGGGGCGCAGCGCGAGGCCGGCATCGTCCAGGCGGCGTCGGTGCAGACCGGCGACCTGCTCCGCGGGCTGGTCGCCGTCAGCCTGGCCCTGGTGGCGCTGCTGGCGGTCGGCAGCGTCAGCTCGGAGCGGGCAACCGCGGCGGACGCCATCCTCAGCCGCGGTATCAGCCGACACCAATACTTCCTGGCCAAGCTGCATGCCCGGACGGCGGTGGTGCTGGGGACGTTCGCGGCGCTGGCGGCGGCGGTGCTCGGGACGCACCACCTCCTGTTCGACTCCGACCTGTCGCTGGCCGGCGGGTTCGCCGCGGTGGTAATGGTGGCGGCGGTGCTGCTGGTGGTCATCTCTTGGGGCGTGACGATCGGGGCGCTGTCCAACGGCACGGTGATCGGTATCACCCTGTTCTGGCTGGCGCTGTACGGCGGCATCTTTCTGCTGTCGCTGTTGCCGGAGCCGTACCCGACCCCGGACCGGGTGCTCGGTCGGCTGAAGTTCGTCCTCCGCGGCCAGTACGACCCGGCGATCATCACGCAGATGGTGGCGGCGTCGATGATCCTCAGCGGCCTAGCGGCGGCGGTCGGCCTGGTCGGGTTCAGCCGCCGGGACGTTTGACCCCTCGCGTTTCCGACACGCAACACCCGCCAATTCCTGTGATTCTGTTACTGCGACCCGGCGTGAACCGGGCACAGTTTTCGTGGCCGGCCGCACATCTAAGGCCCGAAAGTCACTGAACACGAGTCTGTTGGGTTGCATTCCGCCAGCCATGTTCTAAGGGATGGGTGCGCGATCCCCTGCGCGCGGCCGTCGAGCCGTCCGATCCTCCGTGCCGTGGTTTGAGGAGACGGAACGTGATCTCACCACTCGCCCGCACGCGCCAGGCCCGCCGACCGGGGAACGTCCTGGCCCTGTTCGCCCTGCTGCTGACCAGCCTGGTCGGGATGGTGGCGTTCGCCATCGACACCGGGTACATCGCGCTCTACAAGACGCGGATGCAGCGGGCGGCCGACGCCGGCGCTCTGGCCGGCGCGCAGGCAGCGCTGTCCCCACCGGGCACTGTCCAGAACGAGGCCGCCGTCCGGGCCGAGGTCCGCACGTTCGTCACCCACAACATGCCGGGGCTGACTGTCCGGGACGAGGACATCAAGCTCTGTCAGTACATCCCGTACAACGCGGCCGGGAGCCGGCTCTCGTACACGTACTCGGTTGACAACCCGGCCAACGCGGTCGAGGTGACGCTGAGGCGGGACGGCCTGGCCAACAGCCCGCTGGACCTGTTCTTCGCCCCGGTCATCGGGACGAGGAACGCGGCGCTGACCGTCAAGGCCGTCGGCTACTGCTCCTGGGGCAAGTCGATCAAGGCCGGCGGCCTGCTCCTGCCCTACGCCATGCAGTACGACTACTACTACGCCGCCATGGGCCTCTCCCGCACCGGCGTGGACGGGAATACCATCCAGGTTACCGACAACGCCGTGGTCGATCCGACCACCCTGGCGGTCACCTCCGGGTCGGACGGCATCTACGAGGTGGTGCTGTTCTCGGACAAGCAAAACGCGCCGGGGAACTTCGGGTCGCTGAACCTCGGCAGCAGCCAGAACACGACCGGCGAGCTGGAGCGGCAGATCCTCTACGGCCCGACCGCGGCCGACTTCGCCAACCCCGACTTCGTCTTCCAGGTGAACCCGGCCGACGGGTCCCTGTACATCCCGTTCGACGCGGGCGGGGACACCGGGATGAGCACCTCGGTCAAGACATCGTTCGAGGCGATTATGGGGCAGCCGCGGATCATCCCGCTGTACGGCCCCGCCCCCGGCCCCGACGGCCTCCGCGGCACCGCCGACGACACCGACGGCAATTTCGGCTCCGACCCCCTCGTCGATGGCGTCTACGGCACCGGGGCCACAGCCAAGTACCACATCATCGGCTACGCCGGGGTGGTCATCACCAGCGTGAACTTCAACGGCAGCCAGAAGGGGATCACGGTCCAGCCGGCGTTCCTGGCATCCAACAAGGTGACCCCGGCCGACAGCGCCGCCGACGCGGTCATCGAGGGGGTTTACCTGCCGCCCAAGCTGGTGATCCCGTAACCCGCACCCGCACCTGTTCGACCCGTGGAGATCCGCCCATGTTCCGCCCAGTCATTCGAACCCGCCCGCGCCGCCGTGGGGCAGCCGTCGTCGAGATGGCCGTCATCACGCCGGTGCTGTTGATGTTCATCTTCGGGATCATCGAGTTCGGCCGGTTCATCATGATCGGCCAGATGTCCGTCAACGCCACCCGGGAGGGGGACCGGTATGCCGTCCAGGCCGACAGCACCCCGACCCAGGTCAAGGCGGTGGCCAAGCAGTACCTGGCTGGGGCCGGTGTCCCCGACACGGCGATCAGCACCCTGGTCCTGGAGCAGCAGTTGGCCGGCACATGGGTCGCCATCACCGACGACGACATGGCCCTCAAAAGCATCCCGGCCGGCACCGCCGTCCGGCTGCGGATGCAGATCGACTATGACAAGGTGACGTGGCTTCCCCGCGGGCTGTTCATCGCGCAGACGTCGAAGATCTCCAGCGCCACGGTCATGCGCAAGGAGTAGCCGACGCCGGCGCGCAAGAATCACCCAAGCCCCGGGGGGGCGACAGAACGCCGGACAACGGCGAGTTCTGTCGCCCCCCGGGGCTTGGTGTTCTCTCGCTCACGTCCCAGGGGCTTGCGCCCCTGGCTACCATCTGCCGCCGCTCCGCGGCTAAGAACCGACCGTCACGGATCGCATCGCGCCGATACTACCTTCTCCCCAGCGGGTGTTCGGTTGAGATGCTCGGTCTTGTAGGGTCAGTAGTTCCGATTCGGAGTCTCTA
>DASSAT010000859.1:0-2793 GCA_035699305.1 Fimbriiglobus sp.
GGTCCTGGCGGCGCACTGCTTCCCGTGCCACTCCGCCGACGCCCAGAAGGCGAAGAAACTCCGTGGCGGCCTCCACCTCGACACCCGCGACGGCCTGCGGGCCGGCGGCGACAGCGGCCCGGCCCTCGTCCCCGGCAAGCCCGGCGAGAGCCTGCTGGTCAAGGCGCTCAAGGGCGACGACGAGGTCTCGCGGATGCCGCCCAAGGGGAAGCTCCCGGACGCGGTGATCGCCGACTTCGAGAAGTGGGTAGCGATGGGTGCCCCCGACCCGCGGACGACCACCGCGGCCCGCCGGCAAGTCGGGATGAGCGTCGCGGAGGGGCGGAACTTCTGGGCATACAGGCCGCCGCAATCGCCCGCAGTCCCCGCGGTGAAGGACCACGCCTGGCCGGCCGGCGACATCGACCGCTTCATCCTCGCCGCGCTCGATGCGAAGGACCTCAAGCCCACCTCCGACGCCGACCGGGCGACCCTCGCCCGCCGGGTGTACTTCGACCTGACCGGCCTGCCGCCGACGCCGGAGGAGGTCGATGCCTTTGTCGCCGACCAGTCCGCGGACGCCTACGAGAAACTGGTGGACCACTTGCTCGCCAGCCCAGCGTTCGGCGAGCGGTGGGGCCGGCACTGGCTCGACGTGGTCCGGTATGCTGAGTCCGTGACGCTGCGCGGCCTCGTCCAGAAGGAGGCGTGGCGCTACCGCGACTACATCATCGACAGCTTCAACCGGGACGTGCCGTTCGACCAGTTCATCCGCGAGCAGATCGCCGGCGACCTTTTGAAAGCCGACGACCTGGAGGCCCGGCAGCGGCAGCTCGTCGCCACGACGTTCCTGGCGCTGGGCAACACGAACCTGGAGGAGCAGGACAAGAAGCAGCTCCGCATGGACGTGGTGGACGAGCAACTCGACGTGATCGCCAAGGGGTTCCTGGCGCAGACCGTCACCTGCGCCCGGTGCCACGACCACAAGTTCGACCCGATCCCGACCAAGGACTACTACGCCCTGGCCGGCATCCTTCGCAACGCGAAGGCGATGGAGCACGCCAACGTGTCGAAGTGGGTCGAGGTGCCGCTGCCCGTCGGCCCGGCCGAGGAGGCGAAGCTGAAGGCCCACGAGAAGCAGGTCGCGGCGCTGCAAGCGCGGGTCAAGAAGCTGAAGGGGGCGAAGGGCGCCGCCAAGGGGGTGCTGGCGGTCGCTGACGTGCCGGGGGTGGTGGTGGACGACGCCAAGGCGAAGAAGGTCGGCGCGTGGCAGGACTCGACGCACTCCGGCACCTACATCGGTGCGGGCTACACCCACGACCAGAACGCTGGCAAGGGGGAGAAGACGCTCACCTTCGACCCGGAGTTGCCCGCGACTGGCCGCTACGAGGTGCGGCTGGCCTACTCGCCCGGCACCAGCCGGGCGGACAACGTGCCGGTCACGGTGTTCAGCGCCGACGGCGAGAAGACCGTGACGGTGGACATGAAGAAGCCGCCGCCGATCGACGGCCGGTTCGTCACACTCGGGACGTACCGCTTCGAGAAGGCCGGGCAGAGCTTCGTCATCGTCGCCAACGAGGGGACCAAGGGGCACGTCACCGCCGACGCCGTGACGTTCCTCCCGGCCAACGCGGCGACGACCCGGGCGCCGGACGCGAAGTCGGACGACACGCTCCGCACTCTGGAGGCGAAGCTCAAGCGCCTCCAAGCCAGCGGCCCGAAGCGGCCGATGGTCATGTCGGTGGTCGAGGAGAAGGTGATCGAGGACGCCCGGGTCCACGTCCGCGGCAGCGTTCACAACCTCGGCGAGCCGGCCCCGCGCGGGTTCCTGCAAGTCGCCACCACCGGCCCGCCGCTGGCGATCCCGCCGGGCCAGAGCGGCCGAAAGGAGTTGGCCGATTGGATCGCGTCGAACGACAACCCGCTGACCGCCCGGGTGTTCGCCAACCGCGCCTGGCACTGGCTCTTCGGGGCCGGGCTGGTCCGCACGGTGGACAACTTCGGCACCACCGGCGAGCGGCCGACCCACCCGGAACTGCTCGACCACCTCGCCACCCGCTTCGTCGCCGACGACTGGTCCGTCAAGAAGCTGGTGCGGGCGATTGTGCTGAGCCGAACCTACCGAACGCGGAACGCGGAACGCGGAACGCGGAATGAAGAGTTGTCTGCCGTTCCGCGTTCCGCGTTCCGCGTTCCGCGTTCGGCAGACCCGGAGAACCGGCTGTTCGGGCGGGCGAACCGCCGGCGGCTGGACGCCGAGTGCATCCGCGACGCGATGCTGGCCGTGAGCGGGCAACTTTCGCCCGAGCGCGGCGGGCGGACTTTCCCGGCGACCCTCGCGGCGGACTACGGATACAAGCAGAGCAGCACCCGTCGGAGCGTCTACCTGCCGGTGTTCCGCAACGCCTTGCCGGAGGTGTTCGAGGCGTTCGACTTCGCCGACCCGAGCCTGGTCACGGGCCGGCGGACCGTCAGCACGGTGGCGCCGCAGGCGCTGTACCTGATGAACCACCCGTTCGTCGCCGAGCAAGCCGGCCACGCCGCGGCTAGATTGTTGGCGGAGGGGTTGCCGGACGATGCGGCACGGGTGACGCGGGCGTACCGGCTGGCACTGGGTCGGACGCCGACCGACGGCGAGCGGCGGGTGGCGATGAAGTTCCTGGCGGCGAGGGCCGATGACCCGAAGGCGGCGTGGGCGGCGGTGTTCCACGCGCTGTTCGCGTCGGCCGATTTTCGGTACGTGGATTGATCATCCTCCTCGTTCCCAAGCTCTGCTTGGGAACGCCGGTCGCGAAGCTCCGCTTCGCGGGTGGA
>DASSAT010000860.1:0-5552 GCA_035699305.1 Fimbriiglobus sp.
CCAAGGGGGGAGGGAATGGAATGGCTTGGGGGCAGGCCGATGCGACGGTGGGTGATGCTGATCGCGGCCGGCGCCGCCCTGTCCGGGTGCAAGTACCTGGAGCGGGACCGGTCGCCGCGCGGCCCCGCCGAGCCGGCCTCGCGCACCAAGTCTGACCCCAAGGGCGGCAAGGGCTGGCTGGACGGCCCCGGACCCGGGCTAGGCAAGGTTGGCACGCCAGCGGCCGACACCTGGGCACACCCGGACAGCCCCGGCTACGACCTGAACCGCGAGGTCCGCGGCGTCCTGGGTGGGTTCGTCGAGGACCCGGACGGCCGCAAGGTGCCCGACGTGTTCATCGAGGTCGAGCCGGCTGGCGGGGCCGGGGCCGGCGCCCCGGTCGGCGTGCAGACCGGCCGCGACGGCTACTTCCTGATCCAGGGACTCAAGCCGAAGCAGACCTACCAGCTCACCGCCCGGGCGCGGCAGGACGACCGCGAGTTGTCCGGCCGGGCGTATGCCCAGACGAGCAACGAGCGGAGCCTGTTCACCCGGATCACGCTGATCGAGGGGCTGATGTTCTCCGGCGGCCCGTCCGGGGGCGGCCGTGACCTGCCGGCCCCTCCTGGGGCTTCGCCGCCGGGCGCCGCACTCCCGCCGCCGGTGCTACCGTCCGGCACGGCCGTGCCGCGGGGGCCGTCGAGCCGCGATCGGGAGGGGACCGGGCTGCCGTTACCGTCGGCGGCGGATTCGGTCCCGGACCTGCCGCGGTCGTCGCGGCCGGACCTGATGACCGGTGAGCCGGACCGGGAGTTCCGCCCGCCAGCGACGAACATCCCGGCGCCGTCACCTCCGAGCACGGCGCCGATCCCGTCGCCGCCGAGTCCACCGCCAGCGACCGGCGCGGGCCGATCGGCGCGGTCGGTGAAGGCTGGGGCGGAGTTCACCCTGGTGGACACGATGGGGGTGCCGCGGGCGTTCCCCAGTGGCCGCCCCGGCGAGTTGGTGCTGCTGGACTTCATGACCACGAACTGCGTTCCGTGCAAGCACGCCCTGCCGACGCTGCGGGCCTTGCAGTCGAAGTACGGCCTGCGCGGCGTGGAACTGGTCGGGGTGGCGTGTGACGATGCGGGGTTGCCGCAGCGGCGGGCGCTGGCGGCCGCGTACCAGAAGTCCGAGCGGTTGAACTACCTGCTCTACACCGAGCCGGCCGAGCGCCCCGGCAAGTTGCGGGAGCGCTACGGCGTGCAAAGGTATCCGACGCTGGTGCTGCTCGACGGGTCCGGCGAGGTGCTCTGGCGCGGCCACCCGAACGACGGCGCCGAACTGGAGCGCGTGATCGAGGACGCGCTGGCCCGGCGGTAACCCCTGGGACCGCGGCCGTCCCGGCCGCTCTTGCTACCCCGTTCGGGGGCCTGTGCCGACACCCCAGCACCCTGACCCGTCCTGCAAGAGCGGCCGGGACGGCCGCGGTCCCAGGGAAGGCTCTACGCCGCCGGCGCCACCCGCTTCGGCTTGCGCGGCTTCTCCTCGGCCGTCGGCGTGAAGCGCACCATCGACGCCGCCGCGTAGTCGTCGCTCGCCTCCACCGCCAGCCACTCGCGGCCCAGCCCCTCGGCCACCATCCCGGTGGTGTTGCTGCCGGCGAACGGGTCGAGCACCAGGTCGCCGGGGTCGGTCAGGAACTCGACGAAGAACCGCACCAGCGCCGCCGGCATCCGCGCCGGGTGGACGGCCAGCCCGCGGTCCCGGCACGCCTTCGGGAACGGATCCTTGCTGGCGGTGTTCGGGATCGGCAGCACCGCCGAGCCGCACTCGGCCGGGTCGGGCACCAGCACGTTCGGCGGGATGGCGCCGCCGTTGTCGGCCAGGAACGCCCCGTCGCTGATCTTGTGCTGGCTCGGCCGCCGGCCGGGGTTGTAGGTGCCGCGGCGGAAGAGCCGCTGCATGCTCTCGCTGTACGCCGTCAGCACCCGCCGGTTGTCGGCCTTCGGGTGCGGGTTCGGGGAGAGCCACCAGACGCGCGTGAACGCATCCTTGACACGAACGCGCCTGATCGTCACCCACTCGGCCGGGGTCGGCAGCCGGGCCGGGTTGTAGCAGATGAACTCCTGGCACAGGTGCAGCCCGGCCGCCTCCTGGAACGCCAGCAGCGCCTTCAGCCCAGCGGTGGACTGCGTCGGCCGGCCTGGCTCCCAGCCGTTGCCCAACTCCAGGACGATCGACCCGTCGGCGGTGAGGTAGTCGGCCAGCGGGCGGGCGAACGCGGCGAGCCAGCCGGCGAACTCATCGCCGCGGAGGTTGCCGTAAGCCTTCTCGCGGCAGAGCGGGAACGGTGGCGATGTGAAGACGAGTTGGACCCGACCGCGGGACCGGGCGAGGGCGGAGGAGGCGAGGGCGTCTTCGGCCTGGCCGACGTACATCCGACCGCGGGGGGTAGAGTACGCCAGCCGCGGTCGGCTGCCGGGTGCGGATGCCATCCGTGGCGGCTCCGGGGCGGTGGGGTTATGGGCGGATAGTATGGCCGCGATTGGCGGGTGGTGTCAACGCGGGCCGGGATGGGAGCAACCGGACCACCAACCAAGCGAGCGGGGGACGTTAGTCCCCCGAGGGCTTCACGACCCGGTAAGGTTACCGATTTGCCGCGAGGCCACCCGAGCGTGGAAGCCCTCGGGGGACTAACGTCCCCCGCTCGCCGGGTTGAACGTCGCGGAAGTCGTCTACAAGCTCGCCAGCAGCCGCCCGATCAGTTCCCCGACCCGGCCGGCGTTGCGCTTGGCCGTTTCCTCCACCTCGGCGTGGGTCAGGGTGCCGGCGGACAGTCCGGCCGCGCGGTTCGTCACCGACGACAGACCGCACACCTCCATTCCCAACCCGACGGCCGCCTCGGCTTCCATCGCCGTGGACATGCCAACCGCATCGACGCCGACCGCCGCCAGGGCGCGGATCTCGGCCGGCGTCTCGTAGCACGGGCCGGTCAGCGCGGCGTAGGTGCCGACGTACAGGGTCGGGTCGAGCTGTTGCAGCAGAGCGAGCAAGCGGGGGGAGTAGACAGCCTGCAACCCCTCCCCCGGCCCCTCCCCGAAGCGGGGAGGGGAGAACGAGTCTTTGCTTACTCCCCCTTCCCTCTTAGGGAAGGGGGTCGGGGGGTTAGGTGACGCGCACAACACCTTCCACGCCTCCCGGTCCAGCAACTTGACATGCCGCCGAATCACCATCAGCGACCCCGGCACCAGCGTTGGATGAATCCCCCCGGCCGCGTTGGTCAGCACCAGCAGTTTCGCCCCGAGTTCGGCCGCGAGTTGCACGATGCGGGTCACCCGCTCCCAGGGGTGCCCCTCGTAGAAGTGCATCCGCCCCGCGAACACCAGCGCCGGCACCCCGGCCCAACTCCCGACCGCAAGCTGCCCACGGTGCCCGGCCACCGTCGGCGGCACTAGACCGGGGACGTCCGCGTAACCCGCGACCGCGGCCGGCCCGAACCCGGCGGCCGCCCCGGACAGCCCCGACCCGAGTACTACCGCTGCCCGCGGCGTCATCCGCTCGGCCACCGCCCGGACCGCGGCGAAGGCGGTCACGGCTCGTTGTCCCAGCCGCTGTCGTCCGACGCGGGCGGCTCCGGCAGCTGCTTGGCCCGGACCGCCTGGGCGATCAGCTCGGCGCACGCCTCCAGCCCGAGCCGGTCGGAGTTCAACAGCAGGTCGTAGGCGGTCGGGGCGTTCGGGTCGCCGTCGGCCAGGGTGGCCAGGAACTCGCTCCGCTTGCGGTCGCGGGCGCGGACCTCGGCCGCCGCTTCCGGCTCGGTCAGCCGCATCCACTGGCTCAGGTACGCCACCCGCTGCCGGACCGGGGCGACCACGCGGACGTGCACCGTCGTCGCGGCCGGCAGCACGAACCCCGCCCCCCGGCCGACCAGCACCGCTTCGCCGCGGGCCGCCAGGATCAGCACCAGCCGGGCGACCGCGACCGCGTCCGACCCCGGGGGAAGCTCCCGGGCGCGGGCCAGCTTCGCCAGCTCGGCCTCGGCCCACAGCCGGGCGGTCGCCGGCACGTCGGCCAGCAACTCCTGCCGGGCGGCCTCGTCGCGGGCGAGGAAGTCGATCATCTCCTGGTCGTACACCGTCCAGCCCAAGAGCCGGCCGGCGGCCGCGGCGATGGTGCCGCCGCGCGACCCCGACTCCCGGCTGACGGCCACGGTCAGCCCGCGCGGCTTGAGCCGGACCGGCGGCGGCGTCGGGGCACCGCGGTAGCCGTGCAGCGGCGGCGCCGGCGCCGGGGTCTCGGGGTTGGTGGGCATCGGGCAGCCCTCTTGTCAGAGGTCAGAAGTCAGAGGTCAGAAGTGGCCTGCCGTCATTCTGACTTCTGACTTCTGACCTCTGACTTCCGACCTCTGTCTCCTGACGCCTCATATCTCATCCCGCGGCTCCTGTCGGCCGGTCAGGTACATGCCCAGGAGGGTGAGCGCCGCGGCGGCCAGTAGCAGGGTCGTCCAGGCGGTGGCGGGGTCGGCCGGGGCGTACACGTCCAGGCTGGCCGGGGTGACGGTCGTCACCTCCGCGGTCGCTTCATTATACAACAGCGACCGGGTGTAAAAGTTGAGGCTCAGCTCCTTGAGGCTGCCCGGCAGGTTAGCGACCAGCGTCTCGAAAAAGAAGGCGTACACCAGCCCGACCACGGCCGGCCGGCGGAACACCGCCCCCACCAGGTGGAACAACGCCGCGAACCCCACCGTCCCGCCGACCGCCGCCGGCCAGTACGCCAGGAGCGCCCGCTGCCCCAAGTCCCCCCCCGCCAGGCACAGCACCACGAACCCGCCGACCGACGCCGCCAGGCACCACGGCAAGACGCCGAGGAACTTCGCCAGGTACACCGCCCACCGCGGCAGCGGCCGGGTGTGCAGCCAGATCAGCGTCCGCCCCTCGCGCTCGGCCCCGAACGCCCCGGACGCATACGCCAGGGTAAAGAGGGGGAGCAGGAACCCGAGGTACATGGAGAAGACGGTCCACCGGGAGAAGTTCAGGAACGCCCAGTCGGCGAGGAACTTCTCGTCGGCCATGACGGCGCGGAACGGGGCCGTGGCGGCGAACTGGAGGGCCGTGGAGTTGGAGGAGAGTGGCACCGTCTGAAGCTGGTCGAGTTGCCGGTGGAAGTCGCGGTAGGTGGTGCGGTATCGCCAGGTGTAGCGGTCCTCCAGCCCCCACCCCTGCGGCCCGTGGGTGATGAGCGCCACCGCGGTCGTCAGCACCGCCAGCAACCCGAGCGCGACCCAGCCCATCTGCCGAATGCGCCATTGCCGCCAGAAGGAGAACACAACCAGCGCCATGAACGCCGAGAGGGGCGAGGGGCGAGGGGCGAGGGGCAAGGAAGGAGGCGGAGCGAGTTGCGTCGTCATCGGTACGGCCCGGTGTCTGAGTTTTGTAGTGTGGGTCAAGCCCGGCTCTGCGGGCGCCGACCCACCGTCCGGGAGTGTAGTAGGCACACACCGTGTGCCGTCGCCGGAACGGCACAAGGAGTGTGCCTACTACATTGCAACCCGGTGGGTCGGCGCTCGAAGACTCGCTTGACCCACCCTA